>NZ_JBFNPK010000013.1:0-105405 GCF_040812025.1 Alteromonas nitratireducens | reverse complement strand
CTGCTGGGTCGTCAGGTAGGTGTACCTTACATCATCGTATTCATGAACAAGTGTGACATGGTAGATGATGAAGAGCTGCTTGAGCTGGTAGAAATGGAAGTTCGTGAACTGCTGAACGAATACGAATTCCCAGGTGATGACCTGCCAGTAATCAAAGGTTCTGCTCTGAAGGCACTGGAAGGTGACGCAGAGTGGGAAAAGAAAATCATCGAGCTGGGCGAAGCACTGGATTCATACATTCCAGAGCCAGAGCGTGCGATTGACAAGCCGTTCATTCTGCCAATCGAAGACGTATTCTCAATTTCTGGTCGTGGTACCGTAGTAACTGGTCGTGTAGAGCAGGGTATCATCAAGGTAGGTGAAGAAGTTGAAATCGTAGGTATCAAAGACACTACGAAGACTACCTGTACTGGTGTAGAGATGTTCCGTAAGCTGCTTGACGAAGGTCGTGCAGGTGAGAACGTAGGTGTACTGCTGCGTGGTACTAAGCGTGACGAAGTAGAGCGTGGTCAGGTACTGGCTAAGCCTGGTTCAATCACTCCACACACCAAGTTTGAAGCAGAGGTATACGTACTGTCTAAAGACGAAGGTGGCCGTCACACGCCATTCTTCAAAGGCTATCGTCCACAGTTCTACTTCCGTACAACTGACGTAACTGGTGCGGTAGAGCTGCCAGAAGGCGTAGAGATGGTAATGCCGGGCGACAACCTGAAGTTCGTTGTAGAGCTGATTGCTCCAATCGCGATGGACGAAGGTCTGCGCTTCGCAATCCGTGAAGGTGGCCGTACAGTAGGTGCTGGCGTAGTTTCTAAGATCATTGAGTAATAGAAACTAGACTTCACTATGAAAAAGGTCACTTCGGTGGCCTTTTTTAATGCCCGGAGTCACGTGGCCGTACAGTAGGTGCGGGTGTTGTATCTAAAATCATCGGGTAATCGATAACAGATACACGCTTCACAGCGAATAAGAGAAGGGCCGCATTAGCGGCCCTTTTTGTGTCTGTAAAAAATGTTTCGGTTTGACGGCTTACGAGCCGAATAGCACGACCAGTACAGCAAATACCGCGCCTGCTGCCGCAATCTTGAGACTGCTTTTGTACAGGGGAATATGTGGCATAAACATTAAAAAGGCGGACACCACAAAGAAAAGCAGGGTCAGACCAAAGGCAATGTTCAGCCAGTACAGCGGGCTGTTATTCGTCGCTTTATGCAGCTTAACCATTTTATTCAGCACGGCCGGATATTCTTTAGTGGTAACGGTTGCTGCGCCACTCGCTTTGTCGTACTCGCCCATGTTCAGAATGACTTTCTCCGGTGTCTCACTGACCACTTTCAGCCCTTTGACTTTTAGCGTATCAGCCACGTTTGCGGCGCTAAGTGCGGGGCTTAACTGGTGTACTGTCACATTTTCAAATTTCATAAAATCGGTGGGACGAAAAATCAGAAGAATGCCACTGATTGCGTAAACCGACATGATCCCGGCAAGAAAGAAACCGAGCCAGCGATGATATTTACGTAACGTGTTGTGAAACTTCGGGCTTGCCATACTGCATGATTCCTTTTAGCGAATACGACGTTATAAACGAGAATAAGTCTTATTTAAAGTGGTTGTAGTGGCGGAAACGTCACTTTACGACAGGTTGCACTGACAGGCGACCAGCGACTCCTCCATCCCGCGAACTGTCTGGGCCGGCACCGTTTTTGGGTTGTTAGACTTTAGTCTAATGTCCTCGCGTGACGGTGGTGAAGATGCTCTAATACCGCGGTTTTTTCGTATGAACCCCCAATTACGCGCTTTCCCCCTCGGGGCGAAAGTCTGCGAAACCATGATTCCGGGATGTTCGCTGACGTTATGAAATAACACAGGATATCATTATGCAGTCTATTGCAATCGTTCTGCTTGGCATCGTTGGTATGATGCTCGGCTGGTTTGTTTACTCTAAGTTTATTGCTTCAAAAATCTTCAGGCTGGATGACAAGTTTGTCACCCCTGCGCATGAATTACAGGACGGAAAAGATTTTGTACCCACCAATAAGGTGGTCCTGTGGGGACACCATTTCACGTCTGTTGCAGGTGCCGCGCCTATCGTAGGTCCTGCCATCGCCGTGTACTGGGGCTGGGTACCTGCCGTCCTTTGGGTCGTGTTTGGTACCATCTTATTTGCTGGCGTACATGACATGGGCGCATTGTGGGCCAGTGCCCGCCACAAAGGGAAGTCGATGGGTGCGCTGTCAGAGAGCGTAATCGGCAAGCGCTCCCGTGCGCTGTTTATGATTGTTATCTTTCTGGTACTGCTGATGGTGAATGCCGTCTTTGGTGTGGTGATTGCGAATTCATTTGTGTCACAGCCTAATGCAGTATTCCCGGCCTGGGCTGCGATCGTGGTCGCGCTCATTATCGGCCAGTTACTGAAACTGAACTTCAAGCTTATTCCGCTGTGTCTGGTAGGTATTGTGGTGCTGTACGCGTCGGTCTATGCCGGCAGCTACATCCCGATCAGTCTGCCAGAGACCATGTTTGGTCTGGGTGAAAAAGCCAACTGGATCATCATCCTGTTCATCTACGCGGCTATTGCCTCGTTGCTGCCTGTGTGGATGCTGTTACAACCGCGTGACTTTATAAATGGTATGCAGCTGCTGGTCGGTCTGTTTCTGCTGTATGGCGCGGTGTTCTTCTCGATGCCGGATATTACGGCGCCGGCGTTTAACATGCAGACCGCAGTTGATACACCGAGCATTATTCCTCTGCTGTTTGTGACCATTGCCTGTGGCGCGGTTTCAGGTTTCCACGGCATCGTGTCGTCGGGTACAAGCTCAAAGCAGCTGGATAAAGAAACTGATGCGCGATTTGTGGGATACCTGGGCGCCATCGGTGAGGGCTCGCTGGCACTGATCACCATTGTCGCGGTGTCAGGTGTGGCACTGGCAGCGTCTCCCGAAGAATGGCATGAAGTGTATTCACACCTTGGTGCGGGCAGTGTCTCTGCATTTATCACCGGCGGCGCCAACCTGATTGCTCAGGGCTGGGGACTGCCGACTGATTTTGCATCAACCATTCTGGCTGTAATGGTCGTGCTGTTTGCCGGTACCACGATGGACTCAGGGGTACGACTGCAGCGCTATATTATTCAGGAGTGGGGTGACATCTATAACCTGTCATGGCTGAAAAAAGGCGGCGTAGCAACGCTGGTTGCGGTAGGTACATGTTTGCTGCTTGCGTTCGGTGCTGGCGGGTCGAGCGGTGACGGCGGCATGATCATCTGGCCACTGTTTGGTTCAACCAACCAGATCCTTGCCAGTCTGACGCTGCTGGTTATCTCGGTCATGCTGATTAAGCTGAAACGCCCGGCCATTTACACGCTAATCCCGATGGTCTTTGTCCTGACCATGGCGTTTTTTGCCGGCATTATTAAGCTCAAAGAGTACTGGCTTGCACAAAACTACCTGCTGGTTTTCCTTGATGCTGTCGTACTGGTCGTCTCGGTACTGGTAATGCTGGAAGCCTGGTCGGTCATTGCCCGTTTCCGCCGCGAAGAGCGTTAATTTTCAGCGCTGTTTAGCACGACCAGGGTCGTGATATACTTAAACGCAGTTGCTGCCTGGCAGTGGCTGCGTTTTTTTATTTCTTGATTCGGGACCCTGTCAGGGGAGTGAAGCGTGTGATGGCTGATCTGTTGTTACTGGTAGAAAATTTCTTCTCCTTGTTTATGGAGTCGGCACCCTGGCTGCTTCTGGGGCTGCTGATTGCCGGCATCATGCACGAACTGGTACCGGTTGACCTGCTGAAAAAACACATGGGGAATGACAGTGTGTCGGCTATCACCAAGTCAGCTGTAATTGGTGCGCCGCTACCGCTGTGTTCCTGTGGCGTTATTCCTGCGGCCGTAGGGCTGCGTCGCAGTGGTGCATCGCGACCCGCGACAATGTCCTTTCTGGTTTCTACGCCTGAGACCGGTGTTGACAGTGTGTCAGTCACCTACGCGCTGCTGGGACCGGTGTTCGCCGTCTTTCGCCCGATTGCGGCAGTCCTTAGCGCTATTTACACCGGGCTGCTGGTACGCTGGTTTGCAGAGCGCGATGCGCCCGCACAATCTGCTGCACCCGCAGAAAAAAGCTGTTGCAGCAGCAAAGCCGAGCCGGTCAAAGACAGCAGTTGCTGCGACAGTGAGCCCGCAAAGAACGAAGCCTCATGTTGTGGCGCTGACGTCGCACCTGCCACCCCGTCAGCGCCTGCGCGCATCTGGGCGTTTGCAACCGGTAAGCTGCTGAACGACATTGCCTTGTGGTTATTGCTGGGTTTGTTACTGGCGGCATGCATTACCACCTGGGTGCCCACCGACTTTCTGACACAATGGGGCGATGGTCTGATAGCCATGCTGGTCATGGCGTTAATCGGCGTTCCTATGTACATCTGCGCGACGGCGTCAACACCGCTTGCCGTTGGCTTTCTGGCGGCCGGTTTGTCGCCTGGCGCGGTACTGGTGTTTTTGATGGCCGGTCCGGCGACGAACATTTCTACGATGGGCATGATCATGCAGGAAATGGGACGACGCACGCTGGTCCTGTATCTGTTTGGCGTGATCAGTGCCAGCATCATCTGCGGCTACGCACTTAACGCAGTGGTATCGGCATGGGCGCTGGACAGCATGGTCGCCGGGGCGGCACAGGCGCACCTGCATACAGGACAGTATGAAGTAATTTACGCGCTGTGCGCAGTCATACTCGGCGGACTGATGATAATAAACGGCTGGCAGGCATTGCTTGCCCGTCGCGCCCGCACCACCACGTCAGAGTGCTGTCACTGATTCAGTGATTGACGCTGCTGTCTGTCAGTCCGGCAATGTGCCGGGCTATTTTTTCATCCAGCGCCGGGCGCCATGCCGGTGGGACAGTCTGGTCAATATCGGTTAACCACGCGGGACGCGGGTTATCCTGAGGCACCCTTGCCGCCCAGGCGTGCGACCACAAATAGGCTTTTGCCAGCCAGGCCGATGCCTGCTCAGTGGGTGTCTCGGGTGTGATTTTACTGACATAACGGACTGCCGTTTCAAGGTATGCCGGCAGAAAACCGAGGCTTGCCGCGTGCTCCAGCCAGTAAAGCGCCTGCTCAGGATCAGCCGGCGTTGACTGTGCCAGTGTGAGACCGTAGCGGTATGCTTCCGGTCCGTACTTTTTCGCCGCCACGGATAGCCAGTAAACCGCCTTCAGGTTGCTGTCGTTTTGCGGTGATGCAATGAAATGTTCGATGAGATGCCGCTGCGCATAAATAGACCCCTCGGTTGCCGCCGCCTCGCATTGTGCCAGTGATTGCGGGTATCCGGGCTGGTCGTATGCGGTTAGCGCCATCACGTCACAGCCTGCTGCGACCAGGCCATTATCCACTGCGGCCTGGTAGTAATAGTGTCCATCCTTGTTACCACCCTGCGCGTCAAGTATGCCATCACGAAAACAGTGCCCGGCCTCATGCAGTGCAACAGGAATATGCTTGTCACCGGATAACACAAACCACTGACAGGCCTGCTCACGCTGTTCGCTTTTATCGGTGTCCACCGTCGAATTGTCCGCGGCAACTTTGTAGTGCCAGCCAAGGGCAAACTGAGCGAGGGGATTTCCCCTGTCTGCTTCCTGCCGGTACAACAGCAGTGCGCCCTTTTCATCACCCTCTGCCATAAGCTGGTATGCAGGGGCGAGGGCAGACTGCCACTCATCCCCGGCCATGCTATGCGTGCTGATAATGAGCGACGCTAAAATGATTAACTTCTTGATGGGTACACTCCCTGTAATGAAATGATCCAGTTTATACCGAGGTACGGCGAGCGGTTTTCATGAGGCAGGCCTGCGCCGGTAAAACCTACCGCCGTACCGGCATTGGCACTGGGGCTGACCGAACCGGCGTCGGGCATTGTCACCTGCACGCTGTCTGCCTGCATCGCCACGGTTGGCAGTGACGCTGAATAGCTGCGATACATGGTGTTGGTACCGGATGCCGTTGCCAGTACCTTGTCAGTAGGATCGGCTGACGTCGAACGTCCTGAACTGGCATGGATCTGTCCGTCCACCATAACTGAAGTCTCAACGCTTAGCGTGGTGGTCGCATCATGTGAATGCACAGGCATCTGGGAAATCAGCAGGGTGACATTTTCGCTGCCGCCTTTGCTGCCCAGACGATAATCCGACAGGCCAGGCCCTCGCCCGGCACCAATGATGGTTCTGCCTCTGGCGTCCGGTAACGCAAAGGTGGTTCTGCCGTCACCGCCGTAGATGGTTCCCAGTATGGAAAACAGGGCATCATTGCCTGAAATCGATAGCAACTGCCCCTGCATCGACGCCCAGCCTCGCGGGCTGAAATTAAAGGCAACGGGACACACGGTCGCAATAAAGGGTTCTGCATCACAGGCATGTACCTGTGTATTCATGCCCGCCAGCAAGCACACGGGCGCAAAATATCGGATGATTTTTGACATAATGAGCTCCTCAGTCTCGTGACGGATAGATACCATACAAGGCAATAATCCAGTTAACGGCCAGATACGGCATACGGTTTTCGTGACTCTGGCTGGCACCCGTACTTGTAAGGGTTGTCGATGCGGTCGTCGTCATGGTCGAGGACACACTGGCACTCAGCGCGTCGGGTGACAGACTGACATCGGGCGCCTGGGCCGCGTAAACCGCGCTGCTACTATTTTGTGCTAGCATGCCGCCTGACGGTGAGGTCGAGCTGCCAGGCGCATCGTGCGCCTGCAGCGCTGCATCGATTGTCCAGCTGTCCAGGGTAATATCCACTGTGGTAGTGGCGTTATGGGAGTGGCTGGGCATATCCAGTACGGTCAGAGTGACAAAATCTACGCCACCGCGCTCACCCATACGGATATTGGATAAGCCCGGACCGTTGCCCTGTCCAATAGCACTGCGACCACGCAGATCCGGCAGAGCAAACGTTGTGCGCCCGTCGCCCCCGTAGGTTGTGCCCAGCAAAGAGAAGAGTGCAGTATTCGTGCTGATTGGCAATAACTGCCCCTGGGCCATTGCCCAGTTTCGTGGCGCAAAATTACCGCCGAATACACACATACCCCCAATCAAAGGTTGGGCTGGGCATGCCATGGCTGCTAACGAGAGTGACCACAGTAGCAGTGCGCCCGATGCGGCATACCGTGTTTTGATGTTGATGCGTTTGTTTTTCATCACGGTCTCCTAGCTACGCGAAGGGAATATGCCCTGAAGCGCCACAATCCAGTTCAGCGTAAGGTACGGCATGCGGTTTTCGTGGGCCTGTCCGCCGCCATTGTTGGTAACTGCGGTGGTGGCCGACGAGGTGGTCTCCGCACCAATGGATATCGCCAGTGATTCTGCCGACAGGGTGACGTCAGGCGCCGCCGTGGTGTAGTAACCGGCGCGGCGCTGATTGATTACGCCAAGCGACGTGGCGTTGGGCGATGTCGACCCGGCACGTGTGTTGGCAGCATGCAGGGATACATCAAAGCCAGCTTCGAGCTGCGTCGGATCAATCGCGGCGTCAACCGTCGTCACCGCAGAATGGGAATGGTTGGGTAACTGAGCCACCGTGAGGGTAACCGTTTCCTGACCGCCCCGTTGTCCCTGCCGATAAAAGCTCAGGCCGGGCCCGTTGCCAAATCCAATCGCGGTTCGGCCGCGCAAATCCGGCAGTGCAAACGTGGTGCGGCCATCGCCACCATAAATGGTACCGAACAGTGAAAATAACGAAGGGTTTGAACTTATTGGCAGCAACTGACCGTTGGCCAGTGCATACCCTCGCGGTGCAAAGTTGCCGGCAAAGCCGCAAATGCCGCCCAGCATCGGGTTAGAACCGCACGCTGATGCGAGCGGCGTAACACCTGCCAGAACAAGGCCTGGCAGAGCTACAAGGAGTAAACGAATTTTCATGGTAATTCCCTGAAAAGTTGGTTCCCTACCACGCACTCCAGGGAAGTATGGCTATTATCTCTTTCTGCGAGACAACAGAAGTAATCCAAGTCCGCTCAGCAACAACAAAGACGACAGCGGCGCTGGTGCTGAAACCGGTGGCGGTCCGGACAGGTTTTCGACGCTGCGTAACTGCAGTGAAAAACCGCCACTGGCAATGAAATCACTTTCGACGTCATACACGCCTCCGCGTAAGCCGAACAGGCCATTAAGTGACGCCGAGCTGCCGGCAGCAAGGTCAAAGACAAACACGGCGGTGCCGCGCCGGATCAAGGTGTCACCATTGGAACCAAGATCGGTATCATCTTCGGCATCGCCGAAATCAAGATCGGACACGAGGTATTTATCAAACAGAAACGTCAGCCCGTCGTCGAATGCCAGGGTTGACTCAGCAAAGCTGCTCAGACCATTCGCATCAACCAGTGCATTCCAGGTAAAGTCCCAGGTCAGGCGCAGCAGGTCGGTGGTGGTGTTATCCATCATCACCGACAGGTCAAAGATAAAATCGTTACCAAAATCATCGTAAAGCACACCGTCCTGGTCGTCTCCGCCTGTGCTGGCCGTTAGCGACAGGCCATCACCGGTTTCGGTAAAGACCGCTGACTGACCGGATGGGGCGCTGACATCGGTCGGGCCGGTTATGACACTTGCCTGTGTCAGCTCTGTGGTGGCTGACAAAGCGCCAAACGGATCGGCTTCAAGGGTTCCGGCAGTGCCAGTGACATTCAGTCCCACCGGGATAAGCGCGGCAAATGCCGACTGACTGCCGAGCGCGAACAGACTCAATAACATACAGGGCAGGAATTTCCGTTTTGAGTACATGGTAGTGCGTTCCTTTTTGTTGATTAAAAAATAAACATGCATAATTCTGCCCATAATTTTTATTGTTATCGTTTTCATGTGTTTACATTTTTTTTACATGCGTGACGGGCGGGATCTGTAAAAAATACTGACATAAAATGGTGTGGCGACAGCTTTACTTGTAGTCCTCAGTCAGTCACGCATAATAGTCAGTCGCCATTCTGCGTCTTAATGCGTTGAGGATTATGTTTCTTTTACTGGTTTACATTTTTATTGCCCTTGGTTTTTCGTTTCTGTGCTCTATCGCTGAGGCAGTTATCCTGAGCGTTTCGTCGGCCTATATCTCGGTGCTGGAGAGTGAGAAACGACCCAGTGGCAAGATCCTTCGTCGTCTGACCGACGACATCAATAACCCGCTGTCTGCTATCCTCACGCTGAATACGATTGCCCATACCATGGGGGCGGCGGGGGCCGGTGCCCAGGCGGCAGTGGTGTTTGGCGACGCCTACCTTGGTGTTATTTCGGGAGTGCTCACGCTGCTCATCCTGATTTTCTCTGAAATCATTCCGAAAACACTGGGCGCAACCTACTGGCGCGGACTGGCGCCGGTTACGGCTTATTTCCTGAAATATCTGGTTGTTGTGCTGCTGCCGTTTGTCAAAATGTCACAACTGCTGACCCGCAGTTTTAAGGAAGACAGTCCGCTGCGCGGTCTCAGTCGCTCTGAAATGCATGCCATGGCGGAACTGTCTGGTCAGGAAGGGCAACTGGCAAAGCATGAGGCGGCGTTTCTCAAAAGTCTGCTGAGTCTGCACGAATTAAAGGTGAAGGACGCCATTACGCACCGAACCGCGCTGTTTTCTGTCGCAGAGTCGATGACCGTTGAAACCTTTTTTCACAAACACGCCCATATCGAGTATTCACGTATTCCGGTATACGAGGACAATGACTCAGAGAATATTACCGGCTATGTTATGCGCTCTGATCTGCTGGTGGCGCAGGCTCGCGGTAATACCGACAAGCCACTGAGCGATTACGCGAAAGACATGGTCACCATTCTTGGCACCATGCCTCTGGCCGGCACCTTTGAACATTTCCTCAATAAGCATGTTCACATGCTGCTGGTGGTGGACGAATACGGTGGACTGGAAGGCGTGATCACCCTTGAGGATTTGCTGGAGCGTCTGTTGGGCGTAGACATTGTGGATGAAAAAGACACCACGGTGAGCATGCGACGCCTGGCTAAAATGATGACCCGGCGTAAAGAGCGGATGCTGATAAAAAATGTGCCCGATTCTGCCCTCTCAGGTGCTGACAAGGCTGCGGATAAACGCACCGGCAGCGAGTGATGCCAGACATCTGACGCGCCTTAAAAGGTGAACGTTACGGCAAGCTGTAACAGGGTTTCACTGTGGGTACGTGCCTGATTAATCAGCACCCGGTTGTCGGCGCCGCTTTCAACGTACTGAAGCTCGCCTGACAACGATACCGCTGACGATACCTGATACTGGTAATTTGCCGTTACGCCATACCCTGCACTGGCGTTCCGGTCGCTCTGAAAGTCATCGTTGTCGACCACCTGAAACCAGTCGGCTCTGGCGCTAACACGATGTTTTCCGGTGAGATAAGACAGCGCGGCATAGGCAGCATGAAAGTCGTTATTGACGACCTCCTCGCCCATTAAGGTGCTGCCGGTCAGCACCTGGGCATACCACTGCCATTGCGACGAAATAAACTGCCTGAAAGACAGCGAATGAAAGCGGGTATGCCAGCCATACAATCGCTCGGGGGTTATCGCTGTGGGATTGGCGCGGTTGTCATAGTAGTAATAACGCAGATCGACGGTTCGCCGGTATAGCATGTGTGCACCGGCATACCAGCCCCAGCGACCATCAATTTCATGGAACGGCTCTGTCCACGCCGGTGCACCAATGGCCTCCTGTGAGACCACGCCCGGCCAGCGGGGAAAGTGAATTCTGTCGTTGTACAGTGACTGTCGGTCATGCAGCGCAAAGCCGCGCCATGATATCAGGGTGGCAGTGGTATCGTTGCCTTTAAACATGCCGCCGTGAAGCGACCACGAATAAAGGCTGCGAGCCTGTCTGCCCGGCCGTCTGAGGCTGAATTCAGCACCGCCAGTGCGCACTTCCTCACCTATCCACGAATTGATGGCGCTGTTGCTCAGAAAGTGCGGTGACAACCAGCCGGTCGTGGTATTTTCAACTGACAGTGCAGGATAAAAGGCCCCCACTTTCACTGATGGCTTCCATTGTGCTGCAGAAAGCGGCCGGTATTCAGCGTACAACTGCGAAATGCCGGCCTTGCGTTCGCCGTCTGAGTAGCCGTTGACGACAGCATGCAGCCGCCAGTCATGGTAGACGTCAGAGGAATAGCTAACCAACGCTTGTGACAACGCGACCGTGTCGTCATTAAACCGCTGCAGGCCGGTGCCATGACGCTGAAACGACGGCGGTGCGTCACTTGCCAGCAGGCTGAGTCGCACTACACCGTTGGTTTTTGCCTGGCTGCAGATACTGACTGCACTTACCAGTAAGGCAGCAAGTAATCGTCGCATCAGTACTCCTCAAGCCCGTTTTCGCTGTCGGTTGCGGGGTAAAGTGGCTGCGTCAGGGACACGCTCAGCCGGTCATCCTTGTTCACCGTAATGGTGCGGGACATCGCGATGTCGTCTTCATGCATTCTTGGGTGCCAGACCGACAGGGTAAACGTGTCTGCCGGTACCGTCAGGGTTACCTCGCCACCTTTTGGCGTGGTTGCGAAGTAGGGCGTGTCGGTCACATAAATAAAGCCCAGCATCCAGTCGTGAATGTTACAGCCGAGATCCACCACGCCTGCTTCGTCAAACGTGATTGCTGAAGCGCCCGCTTCCTTGTAGAGCTTCAGCTCGAACTGTCTGGCGGGGGAAAACGAATACACGTGGTGAAAAATATTGTCAGAATTAGGAAACGACACCGTGGTATGCGACTGAACGGCCAGCACATGTGGAACAAACTGCTTGTTGATCTGATTCATTATGGCGGGCGGCGCTGATTGTGGCTGATTACGCTCGGCGTCGGTCAGCGCCCGGTCAGGCGTCAGCACAACCACGGCATTACCGACCGGTGTTCCGTCAGGCTCAGTCACGCTTATGGTAAGCGTGTGTGCCATAAGACCCGGGGAGAGCAATAGCGTAGCAAGTAGCAGAAAAAAGCGTCGAAATGTCACCCGGTGTTCCCTTTGTCAGTTCGGCAATAGTTATTCAGACAGGATCAGCATAGCAAATCTTTCAGCCCTGACACGGGAACAAATATAACGCGTGTTGCTAAAAGGCGTTACAACGCGATCAATGAGTAGCTATTCGCCAAGCAGGTGCTGCCACATTTTAAAATGCATTGCCGCTTTGGCTTTCAGCGTGCCGGATACCGCATCATCATCCAGCAGGTGAGCAGGAATGGCATGCAGCATACGATAGAGCGACAGTGTGCAGGTGCCGGCGGCCCAGATTTGCGTGAGGTGAAGCCTGAGCATGTCGGCCTGATCCGCCAGCGCCTGAGTACGCTGTACCAGTGGCGAAGTAATGTGATCAGCAACCGGAAAACTGGCAACGGCCACCTCGAAGTCGCGCTGTAACTGCTCGGCATACTCATCATTGGGGGACAGATCGTGGCCGGTTTTTTCTGCCTGGTCGACCGCGGCCTGCGCCTGTTCCATGGTGTCAAACAGGCGCATGTGCATGTCTGCAAACCAGGGTTCAAGCTTTGCAATTTCAGGGTGTACTGTCGGTTCTGATGACATCGTCCTTTCACTACCCGTTGATGCCAGCCCATGATGGCTGACAGGTTCGCATGTTTTGGTTAGTTTATTTTACCGGCGAAGTCAGAGGCAGGATCAGCTTCACACACACACCGGTATGATCGGGCAAATCAGACAGGGTGATTTTCCCCTTATGATACTGCGTAATCATGTTGGCGATGTAAAGCCCCAGTCCCAGGTGGGGGTGCGCGGCGTCGGCATAACGGCTGGCATCGGCACGCACTGAGACCATCGACTGCAGTAACTGTTCCGCCATCCCTTCAGGCAGCAGCGGGCCGGGGTTGGTAATGGTCAGATGAAGCTGTCGCTGCTGTACCCAGGCATGCAGTGAAATGGTGTCGCCGGGCTGGCTGAATTCCACCGAATTCGCGACAATTTTATCCAGCATCTGGGCAAACAATTCAGGCGCACCGGTTACCACCGCTTGCTCAGCCGACAGACGCAACTGAAACTCGCGCTGAGGATACGCCTGCTGGTAACCGGCAATACAGCCATCCAGTACCTTCACGGCGTCAAACGGCTCCGGCGATTCCTGCGCAATGGCATGCTCCAGGCGCGTTGCCTCACTCATGCTGTTCAAAATAGTGCTGAGACGGCGCAGTCCCTCCTGCGCACGGTCAATGTACAGCCGGTGGCTGTCGGGTTCGTCTACCGTGGCCAGCATATCAAGTGATGACTTGACCACCGCAATCGGGGTACGCAGTTCGTGTGACAGACGCGACGCCATGTTTTCCAGGTAGCTGTTGTATTGTTGCAGCCGTCCCAGCACGTCGTTGAACGAGCGCGACAAATCGCCAATCTCGTCGTGCTGACGGCTTAATGGCAGCGTGCCGACAATTTTGCCGTTATCGTCAATCACCGCCTCGGTGTCATCACGCAGCTTGCGGATGCGGCCTGAAATACGGTTGGCAAATAACAGCAGGCTGAGCGTGCCAATCAGCATGACCGCCAGAATAACGTGGAAGAGTTCTTCCAGTGCCTGATTACGCAGCGTACGAATGCCGTTGGTGGTTTGCTCAACCACCACTGCGCCCATCACGTTGTCACCAATATAGATAGGGTAGGCGGCCGACAGCACCACCGCTTTGTTGTCGGGTGTCAGGCGCCACAGCGAGTCAGGCTGACCGTCCAGCGCCGAACTGATGTCTTTGCCCACCAGTGCATAGGCGTCGTCCAGTTCATCCACAAAATCTGCCGGTGGCTTGGTCAGCACGTGGTAATACAGGGGCAGCAGCCAGTTGTCTTCCACCCACCGCCACCAGGCCAGATCGCTTTGTGTTCGGCCCGGTGCCCTGAAGCCCGCTGACGACTGAATGTCACCGGCGCGGGCCAATACCCGTTTGTGTTTATCAACCACCCACACCCGCGAGCCGGCGTACTGCAGGCCTGACAAAATACGCTCAATTTCCGGTGACGGTGTAACCACGGTACCAAGCGCGTCGGCCCGGTTTGGGTTAGCGGTACCTATGGCGTACTGTTTCCTGCGCGAGCGCGGATCGTCTACATCAACCAGTGCAAACGCCAGTGAGCCCGAGGTCATCGACAGCGGGAAGCGAAGTTCTATGTTGTAGCCGGTGGGGGTGTTTTCCCAGCGTCCCTGAATATCCAGGGCGTTGTCTTTGGCGCGGTAGCGACTGAGATCGTCATCAAGGGCATAGGCATTCACCCAGCCGGCCTGATAGGGCGCAATAATGTAGCGCTGCAAGTCACCCTCTTCCGTAGTCAATCCAATAAGTAAGTGGTCACTTCGGTCTACTGCCAGACTGTTGGACTGGCGCCAGACCAGCTTGTCGTCGGTCACGTCAAACATCGCGTAAAGAAACTGGCCGTAACGGCCTACCATGTGGGTAAACGACAGCGTGGTTGCCGGGCGGGGAAAGGTGGTGTCGAACCAGTTAACCACCTGATCCTCACCATATTGCTGTTTTAGCGGTGTTACGCTGTCCCAGTCACCCAGCCGGGCGTCCAGCCGGATTGGACTGGGAATAGGCGGGGCATACAAATCGGTACCCGGACGCACGTCCTGCAAATACGCTGACTGGCTGTCGAATAAGGCAGGACGCTCATGCAGCGCCGTGGCGACGGCGCGAGCGGTGCCAATCATGGTCTGCTCCTGGCCGCTGCGCAGGTATTGCTCCAGCTCCCACACATATTTGTAGCCCAGCCACGGAATGGTAAACAGAAACAACGACAGCAGCAGTAGCTGTACCCGGATGGAAAAGCGCGGTCGCAGCATCTTAGCTCTGCCAGCGATAGCCCATGCCATACACGGTATCGATATGATCGAAGGTGTCGTCCAGGGCAATGAACTTCTTACGCATACGCTTAATATGCGATGTAATAGTGGTGTCATCCACAACCATGCGCGACTCGTCCATCAGCTGCTGGCGGCTTTTAACATGACCGGGATGCTTAATCAGGGCGTGCAGCATCCAGAATTCGGTGACGGTCAGCGCCACACTCATGCCTTTCCAGCTCACCGTCATGCGTGATACATCCACCTCCAGATGCCCAATTCGCAGCGTTTCGCTTTGCTGTTGCGGCGAGGCCAGTAAGTCGGTACGGCGAAACAGCGCCGCAATACGGGCAAGCAGATGCGCCAGACTGATATCTTTGGTGAGGTAATCATCGGCGCCCATGCGCAGCCCGCTGATGGTATCCACGTCATTATCACGGGCGGTAAAAAAGATAATAGGTAAAGACTGTGACAACTGGCGAAGCTGCTGACACAGCATAAAGCCGCCTTCCATCTCGTCGTTCAGGCCAATATCAATGATGGCGAGATCGGGCAGTGCCTGCGCAAACGCCGCCGAGGCAGACGGACGGTCTGCATAGCTGTTTACCTGGTATCCCTGATTTTTGAGGGCCGCGGCATAGTTATCACGGATTGCCGCATCATCTTCTACAAGCGCAATGGTTCTGGGCATTGTTTTGTCCTGCAACCTGATTCTGGACACACTATATCCGATTGCATTATCAAATTGCCGAACTCAGGCAAAAAATCCTCAAGCCCGCCATCTTTTTGCCACATTCGCGAAGCATGCGACGGAAAGAGAGGGAGGATCCGGTGCAAAACACGTCGTGCATCCGTCCATGGAGACTCCGCCACCGCATCCCTGCGGTGGAGGGTTTTGCACCGGATCCTCCCACTCTTCCCAACGTCACTTAACAAAATGGCAAACAAGGCGGCAAGTGGAAGGAAGTGTTGCAACCGGGAGCTCTGCCGCAGGGATGCGGCAGTGAAGGCCACAAGGATGGATTTACGCCGTCCCCGGTCGCAACACTCCCTTCTGCTTATATCCAATTCTGCCACCAAACATCGCTGCTTTTCCCCGGTATTGCCATAACGTAGCCCGATTTGGGGTGTGTAATAGCTCCATCAACACAGCAACGGCTGACCCTTTGCGCTGTGTACCGACCAACCCGGGCACAGCGCTTTTTTACCTGATTGGAGAAACACAATGAAAAAAACAGTACTGGCAGTAGCAATGGGCACCATGTTGACCTTACCCGCAATGGCACAGACCACCGCCGACGAGCAGAAAACCCAGGCAATTGGCCTGGGCGCAGGCGCGCTGGTTGGGACAGTTATCGGCGGCCCGGTGGGCGGCGTGATTGGCGCGATCATGGGCGGCATGATTGGCAATGACACCGTGCAGGACGATAGACTGCTGGCGGCACAGCAGGCGTTAAACAGTGCCGAGGACGAGCTGTTTGCGATGCGCGACACGCTGCACACTATGCAGGAAGAAGCACGCTTAACGCGGGTGTCTTATCAGGAAACGCCGAAAGAAAAAGTGCTGGCGGTACAAAGCAGCGTTCAGTTTAAAACGGCGTCGGTGAATGTCGAGCCCGCCTACCATGAGCAACTGGACCTGGTTGCCGATGCCCTGAAACGCCATCCGTCATTGCAGGTGCGTCTGACCGGCCATGCCGATAACCGCGGTGATGAAACGTTTAACGAAGCCCTGTCGATGCAGCGCGCGCTGAACGTAAAACAGTACCTGACCCGTCAGGGTGTGGATGCCGGACAAATTCTCACAGTGGCGGTAGGTGAGAAAGGCAGTAAAGGCCAGTCGTATGAAGACACCTTCTTCGACCGCAAAGTGGTGCTTGAGGTAGCAGACACCGGCGAGGTGCTGACTGCCAGGCGGTAAGCCTCAGTCTGGCGTCGGGACCGTCAGGCACTGTCACAGATGACACGGCTGCCCTGCGTACTTCAGCGCGCACGGCAGCCTGTTTTCCACATGTATAAACAGACGCAGGCGCACCCTGCAGGCCATGTTTTCACTTTTATTTACACACAGTTACCACCCACCTGAAAAACATCTACACTTAGCAGACACAATCACGTTATTAGTACGACGCCGCATGGCGGCGGCGATGGCTCAGGTGCAATGGACAGTCGTTCTGCAATGATGATCAACCCGTTCAGGCCGGGGAATAATTTTAATGTACTGCTGCACAGTCCTTCTGCTGAACCCGAACGGCTGTATACCTATTGTCATGGTTTAGTCCATATACACAAGCGGCGGCTGATCAGACAGCAGCCCGGCCAGCTTGTTTTTATTGGTGATGCCGGACACCGGCGCGGTGTGTTCGGGTCGTTAGCCAGCCACGTAACTGAATTCGGCATTATTGATAACACCATTCTGAACCCTTTTCTGTACAACCAGGAGCCTACCCTGTCGGCGATGGTGCCTGATCTGTTGCTGCTTATCGCCTTATCCCAGATGTTAGAGGAAGAACCGCCGGATAAAGCAATGCGCCGCGCTTTTGCGGATATTACTGAGGCGCTCTGGCAGGCGTACGGACAGAAAGTGTCGTTGCGTCTGTTGGTGGAAACATGCCGTGAGCAGGGTGAGACGTTTGAGGCGGTTGCCGACGCGCTGGCAGCGTTTTATCACCTCAGGAACGAGTGCATCATGCGCCGTGAAGATAATTCACTGCAAAACAAAATGTTACCCGTGTCAGGCATAAAGGAAGCCTTGCCGACCACGGCGCGCGAAGTGCATGTGATGCCCCGTGGCTTTCTGTTATCCGACAGCGCCACGCTGTGCACAATTTACCTGTATTTGTTTGCGCTGCAGCAACAGTCGTTACACAGCAGCGAAAAAGTCAGGGTAAGCGTGGTAATGAACGATACCCTGAATGTGTTCAGTAATACCGAATCAGGTGCGTTCAATAGCCAGAGTTATCGCATTTTTGCTGCCCTGCTTAAACAGGCAAAAGCAGCGAGCATGTCGCTGTCCTATGCGTCCGCCCGCCCGCACGGTGCGCTCTGTCAGCGTGTCATTGCGCCGCATGCAGCGCATCATATGCTGTAAGTGATAACCATCAGAGCATGCCTGATCGCGGTGAGTAATTTTCATGGACATCACTGACCGCACTCACTACATTCACTGGTAACAACCACAGGAATTATTTTATGCGACACGCTGCGCTTTTCTTTGCGTTTATGATGATGTCAGTATCAGCGACCGTGCTGGCTGAGCCGGCATCACTGAAGCAGGCCATCGACAACGACTATCCCTATTTGCAAACCTTGTTTGAGCATTTTCACGCCAACCCTGAACTATCCATGCAGGAGGTAAAGACCGCAGCCCGGATGGCCCGCGAGCTTGAGGCGCTGGGGTATTCGGTACAAACCGGTATTGGCAATACCGGGCTGGTGGCCACCATGAAAAACGGAGACGGTCCGACCCTGCTTATTCGCGCCGACATGGACGCGCTGCCCGTGCAGGAGAAAACCGGGTTGCCGTATGCTTCCACCGTCAGGCAGGTGAACCTGGAAGGGAAGGAAATGCCGGTGATGCACGCCTGCGGGCACGACATGCATATTACGTCGCTGATTGGCGTGGCGCGGCGCATGGCCGACATGAAAGACGCCTGGCAGGGCACACTTCACCTGGTCGGCCAGCCCGCTGAGGAAGCGCTGGGCGGTGCCAAGGCGATGGTAGAAGATGGTCTGTATACGCGGATAAAGCGTCCCGATTATGCGCTGGCTATGCATGTTATAGCCAAGTATCCGGCCGGTAAAATTGCCTTCAGTGACGGGCTGATGTACTCCAGTGCCGATGTGGTGCGCATTAAGGTGCATGGCGTGGCCACCCATGGTGCTTCACCGCACCTGGGCAAAGACCCGGTGTTACTGGGCAGTCAGATTGTGGTGGCACTGCAGTCAATCATTACCCGCGAGGTGTCGCCCATTGAGCCTGCGCTTATCACCGTTGGCGCCTTTCATGCCGGTACCGCTGCTAACGTGATCACGGATGTTGCCGAACTGGATATCACAGTACGCGCGAATACCGAGAAAACCCGTGCGCTACTGCTAAACAGCATTCGTCGTGTTGCCATTCAGACCGCCAAAGCGGCTGGCGTGCCCGACACGCTGCTGCCCGAGGTGACCGTGGCAGAAGACGGCGCACCAACCACCACTAATGACGCGGCGCTTGCGCAGCGGGTGCGTCAGGCCATGGTTGACGGCATGGGCGCTGACGCACTAGTGCCCTGGTATCAGTCCGATATGGGTGCAGAGGATTTTCCCGATTTGGTTAACGTTGCGCCACCTATCCCCAGTGTGTATTTTGAGGTGGGCGGAACGCCTGCACAAAAACTGGCTTCGGGTGACTGGGCCGATCACCACTCACCGCTGTTTGAAATTGCGCCGGAGCCGTCTATTAAGGCTGCGGTGGAAGCCATGACGCTGTCAGCGCTGGCGCTGTTACCCAGATAAACCCAACTTTCCAGGCAGTAACCGGGGGCTTTGCGCCCGGTTACTTGCTGACATAAATGTCACCGTCGTACACGCCCTGAATGGTGAGCTTCTGACTGGACAGCGAGCGCAGGTAGTCAATATGGTCCTGCTTAATTCTGAGGCCCGGCACCAGCAACGGGATACCCGGTGGATACGGGGTGACCAGCCCGGCAGCAATACGCCCAACGCTCTCCTGCCAGGGAATGGCTTCACGTTCACCATAAAACGCCTGGCTGGGCAGCATTTCCAGTTCGATTGGCGGAATGGCCGGTGGCAGGGCAACGCGTGTTTTGCTGCGACGCAGCGTGACACTGCCATCATCCAGCTTTTTCAGTGCGTTATACAGGCGCACAATTTTAGAGCGCATACCGCCTAAGGTCAGCAGTACCAGCAGTGTGCTGTGTGTGAATTTCTCAATTTCCAGCCCTACCTCGTCCATCAGAAAACGGTGAATTTCCTGATTGGAGTAATCCAGTTGCGACACGTCTATCAGTATTTTTAGCGGATCGTGCCCCATATTGTCGGTACTGAAATGCGGGAATATCTGGCTGAAATCGTCCTTATCGAGAATTCGGATGCGTCTGAACTTCGCAACCTGCTGTTTCAGTTCACTGACATTCTTCAGCAGGGTATTGAGGATTTTATACCCTTCCATTTCCAGCTGTTTGCGGCAGACATCCAGCGACGCAATAATCTGATACTTCGGCGATGTGCTGGTATGAATGCTGTAGACCTCTTTGAAAAAGTCTTTATCAAAGTCAGGGTCGTTGACATGAATGTAAGACGCCTGTGAAAACGCCGACACCACCTTGTGCGCGGAATGCGTAACATAGTCTGCACCACTGTGAATGGCCGAATACGGCCTGAAGGTGGGATGAAACAGCGAGTAGGCAAACCAGGCTTCGTCAATAAACACCTTCATCCCGTGCTGGTGGCCAAGGTCAACCACCTGTTTCAGATCGGTCAGCAGGCCATCGTAGGTACAGCCGGTCAGCACAATCAGCCGGGCATCCGGGTTGGCCTCAATCTCGGCTTTTAACTGCTCCAGTTTCGGTGGTGCAAAAATGCCGTAGTCCGGGTTCAGCACGCTGTCTAAATACACCGGCATGGCTCTGGCCTGAATAATGCCGTAGTGCACCGACTTGTGACAGTTGCGGTCAACAATCACCTTGTCGCCGTCACGCAGTAAGGTTTGCAGAATGATCTTGTTTGAGGTTGACGAGCCGTTGGTGACAAAAAACGACTGCTGTACCTCAAAAGTGCTGGCCACCACCGACTGCGCGCGACCAATGGCGTGGGTGCCGTCTGACAGTGACCCTAACGAGTCGACACTGACCGACAGGTCGCTGACAAACACGTTGCGACCAAAGAAACGGTAAAAGTCGCTGATGTAGTCAGAATGGCGGAAACTGGCGCCGCCGCTGTGGCCGGGCGTATGCCAAGAGTCATTCGACTCGGTTACGTATTTTTTATACGCGCTCCAGAACGGCGTTTCGCTGCGATCATCAAAGTCGTTGATGATATAGCCCAGCATAGACTCCGGATCTGACAGGACGTCGCTGCGATAAAAGAATGACTCAATCCCGGCGGTCTGATTAACAATGTCCAGCCCCTCCTGCACATCTGACACCACATAAATGGGCAGTTCGTGGCGCACTGCCTTAATGGCTGATACGACCGACGCATGGTCAGACTGTGCCTGCGTGGCGCTGTCGCTGTTGCCGGGGGTGGCATCCCAGTTAAACACCACCGCCTGGATATCACCGTCGTCAAGGACAAGGCGCAGCCCGTCTGACACCGAGCAGACCCCCAGTATCTCTACGTTAATATCGCGGCGGTCAAAGGCGTTGATTGCTGACATAAGCTGAGCGGTAAGCTGATTAAGCAGGGCTTCAGAGTCTTCAATCAGCAGTATTTTGAGTGTTGGCAGCATAGCGTGGCAGTAAGGAAATATAGTGAATTCTGCGCAACAGACTAACAGAAAACGGGCCGCGAGAAACTGTTGTGATTGCGTGCATAACGAAGCTGACAACACGCCGTGCGGTAAGGTAGTCTGGGTAAAGGACTACTCCCACGCCAAAAAGGACAGGCCTGTGCACGCACTACTGATGGAAATTGCCCTGACCGGCAGCATGGTATTTATTGCCAGCGCCCTGCTGCATTATCTGGCCTATCAAAAGGGCCTGCTGCGCGACCGGGAGGTAAGCACACAACAGCACATTCAGACTGAGGCGATATCAGATAAACAAAAAAAGCAGGTAGCTCACCCCCTAATTAGGAAATGGCTGACGTTTGGTGGCGGCTACTATGGCATTATCGCGTTTGTCAGGCTGATTAGCATTGAAGCCAGTCAGGGCTGGGAGCTTGTCACAAACTGGCCGGGAACAGACGCCTTTACCCGCGGCAGCGGCCTGAACAGCCTGATTCATCTGTTTGTCAGTTTTCTGGTTGAGCAGTTTAAAACCTTCGCCCAGGCTATCTCCTGGCCCGCCCATTATGTGAGTACCTTTCCGATAGGGCAGTGCGCGCTATTCATTGTGGCAACCTATCTGCTGTTTATCGGCGCACGGCAGGTTGCCTGGCGATGGTATCTTCGTGGTGAGGGGTAAGAGGGGATGCCCCCAGCATAGTTCGGTCGGAGGGCTTTTAGAGACAAACAGCAGACGTTAAGGTCTTTGTATTCAAGCCTCCGGTTTGTGTCAAAAGCAGGCCATTTTATGTCCCAGTAAAACGACAACTAACGACCTAAAGCTGACGTTAGAAAATTCGAACTATACGACTATATTGGGCGAAAAATCATCATACTTTTAATCAAACTTGGCCTCAGAAAACGCTGTTTAAATAAAAAATATTCAAAACTGGCTTGCACAACTTTAGGGGACGCTTGACTTGGAAACTTGAGTCTTTAATACAAATTCATTTGATACCCATAAAGAAATCTTTCGTACCATATCACCGTGTTGAAAACCCATTAGGATCATAATGAAGGCTGTGATGAAGAATATGACAGCACAACATCTCGTCGCTCGGCGGTCCATCACGACAGGCCCCGTTACAGCGGCTTATGAACTCAAGGTGGAAGCGGGGGAGGTGCAACGAGATGACGCGCAAGTCGCTCTGGCGGCAAAATTCGATGTCCTGCACGAGTCTCTTGCCTCGCTCCCGCCAGCAGCCGTGCGCACTGAAAATCCGACAAAGAGCAGCCGTACAAGCAGCAGTTCACGTTTACTGGCGCGACCCCTGGCATCCGCCCAGTCATTTCTACGAAAGAAGTTCCATTTGTGGTCTTTTGGTCCACCACCGCGAGGCTTGTACATTCATGGACCGGTCGGGGTCGGCAAGAGCTTTCTAATGGACCTTTTTTACGCGTCGGTTACTGTTCCTGATGATGATTCTTGCTGTAATAATGGCAGCCACAGCCTCAAACACGCAAAAATTACCAAACGCCGCGTCCACTTTCATGAATTCATGCTAGACGTTCATCATCGAATCTTTGTCTATAAACAGAAGCACCCGCGAGATGATGCGATTCCCGTCATTGCGCAACAATTGGCACAAGAAGCCCAACTCCTCTGTTTCGATGAATTTCAAGTAACAGACGTTGCCGATGCCATGATTTTGAAGCGACTGTTTTCATTATTATTAGATTGGAATGTCGTGGTGGTGGCCACCTCGAATCGCGCCCCCGATGCCTTGTATGAGGGAGGCATCAACCGATCCCTCTTTTTGCCATTCATAGACATGTTAAAACACACGTTCGACATTATTTCCATGGAGGATTCCGCCAAGGATTATCGACTCGAAACTCGAGCGGATGGTCAATCCTATTTTTGGTCAAATAAGGATGTTCATGGCGATAATAATAGTAAAAACAACATACAGACGCAGTTGGAAGAAATATTTGGTGGCACTGCATCCGAAACTGAGGCTGAGACTATTCCTGTTCTCTTTGGTCGCACCGTCCAGGTCGCCCGATTGAATGACCGGTGTGCCTGGTTTGACTTTTCCGAGTTGTGCTACCAACCGCTCGGGGCGGCCGATTATATTTCCCTCTGCGACCGATTTCCGGTCATCATTATCGAACGCGTCCCCCAACTGGATGCTAATCACCTCAACGAAGCGCGACGGTTCGTGACTCTCATCGACGCGTGTTATGAATCTCGCACCCGCTTGGTGCTGGCGGCACAAGTCCCGCTCGACGAATTGTTTGTTGATTTTGAAGCGCAAGTCGAAAGCAGTGATGAAGATGGAGAATTGATTGTCAGTGAGAAAGGGGGGAACTCGAGTTCTTTTGCGACGACCATGATTCGCACCAAACAGGGGGAATATTATGAGTGGTCGGCGACGGGGCGAATTGGCGTGTCACTGGCACAGTTATCGTCCGCTAATGATCTCGCCTTTTCCTTTCGACGAGCCGCGTCTCGGTTGGTAGAAATGGGTGGAAAGGAATGGGGGCGGCAATGACGAAATATCTTTATCTTCCATTCGCTAATTGAACACAAGATGCTTTGAAACCCACGAGCTGCGCTGACTGGCATCAAAAGACAAAGAGCAGACATTCAACTTTTAAATAAGGGGCTCAAATACGTGTGCAAAAATGGCAAAGCCGCGCACGTGTTTGCGTCCCAGCTAACGAAGTGAGTGCCAATATCGTTTTGTTAGTTGCCATTGCTTGATACTTCCTTTTTATAAGTTCCAGATGTCCCAAACCAAACAAGCAGCGCAAAAATTCCAAATCGCATAACGATATTAATGTAAAAGCTTCGCGGTTCTGATTCTAAAGAATATTCAATTCCTCTCCTGATAATGAAACCATCTCTAACGTCTATCATGATCCTATAAAAAACATACGCAGCAGCAATGCAGAAAAAAATTTTTAAAGGCCAGAAAAGTGACTTCGGAATCGCTACTTGTACTAATTTCAAATTCATTCCTTTGAGTAAACGATTACCACATGGCAACTAACGCTAAGCTAACGGTCAGTGACGTAGCGGCATCATCGCGAAGCGCCGCTGCGTTACTGTCCCAGTGTGGCACGCAGTGCTGCACATGTTAAGCGCTTTGTTAAATGCCATACACCTCGGTAATTTTGGTTAACCAGCGAGGCTCTTTGTCTTTTGCAAACCATCTAAGCATTTGTGCTGCTGCTTCCGGAAAAATATACACATCTTCTGTATTTAAGAATTGAAAGAATAGAGTGTCCTTGTCCATGATTTGCTGATCACTGTATTTCATGTGAATTGTGGCGTCGCGTGCCTGCTTGAGTTTCTTAAATGACTCCCAAGGGCGCTTACCTTTAGGAGTCGAAACTTTAAGTGCTTTCGGAACTACTACAGAAAGTTTTTCGTCTGTAGAAATCTGACGCTCAAGCTCAGAGGGTGACATGAATTCTCTTTTCTTTTTTCTCTTCATTTCCATGCCTTCCTTCAAATGCCGAGAAATAGTGTGATTGCAAAATAGCTCTAAAGCTTGAAATGAAAATGTAACTGCAGCCATACATTCTTCAAAATAGTCGAATAGCATCGTGTGGCAATGGCTTTTGACCGCCAGTCCCGGTCCTTCTGGTGTAGCCACCTCTAAGTATTCTATTTTTTTAAATAGAATATTGGCTTCCGAAGCGGCCTTTAGCGCTTTATTTAACGCCATTGCAGCAGAGCTTGGTAAGTTGAAGCTTATCCATTTATTTTTTTCGTTTAGAACCAAGCTTGATAAGTATAGAGGTGTTCCTGCTTTATGGCTGGGACCACCGGGATAAGCTGCTGGGACATCTGCAGTTATTCTTGTTACTGCTGCGAATCTAAAGTCACCTAAATCATCATCCATAAAAAGATTTATCCTTTGGCATTTAACATTTAAATGAAGCGAACCCTAAGAACCGCATATTAATTTTTATCATGCCGGGCCATCTCCCGCTATCCTTTACTGTGACCGCGCTGGCGTCACTTTTACTATTTTGCGAATCTATTTATATGCGAAACACGGTTAATATATATATGAATTACTGTTGGTATGGTACAGGTATTTTTATTACGCAAGTGTAGTTTTGGAGCAGTCCGCAAGCCCAGGGAGGTTGCGGCCTGCGCCGCAATGACGGTAGCTTTTATAAGCCCTCTCATCGGCAGCTAGGAGCTAGATGTAGCAACGCTCCAGACCCCGAACCATACCCACTACACATGCTTCCCACCCGTCCAGCCGCCTTTTGCCAGCACCTTTTCTCCCAGTGCTTTAGGGCTGTCTTCCAGGTCGGTGGCCATAGAATCATTCCAGCGGTTAAGAAAACCATACAGGCTGACGGCACCTAAAATTTCAACAATCTGGCCTTCGTCCCAGTGTTGTTTCATGGCGTCCACCAGTTCGGCGGTAACTGCGTTCGGCACACTGCCTGCGGCCAGGGCGTAGTCCAGCGCCACCCGTTCGGCATCGGTGTACAGCGGACTGGTCTGGTAATCCCACACCGCGGCTACCTTCTCATCGCTGATGCCGTGAATGCCGGCGGCAATCAGCGAATGCGCCTCGCAGTACTGACAGCCAGCCGCACGGCTGGCGAAATGGGCGATTAGGCGCTTAAAACCCGGGTCAACGGTCGAGCCTTCGCCCATCACGCCTTTGGTCAGTGCTGCAAAGCCTTTTACCATTTCGGGGCGGCGCTGCATGGTTAACAGGGAATTGGGCACAAAACCCAGAATATCGACAAATACGGCAAAATCATCTGCCAGTTCCGGATGGGTGTCTTCTGGCAGTGGGGACAGGTGTGACATACTAACCTCTTAAGGTAAATAGCGCTTATGCCCTTGAATTTTGCTATTTTGTTCGCACCTATAGGGGCATTGCGCCGTAATGATACGGTAGTGAAAACAACACGTTTACGTCACTATCATTGCGGGAATGTGCGCAGGATGCAAATCATCAGCAGCACGGCACGCGTGCAGGACCACGTATCGCCCGATACGGGCCTGTCAGGCTGCTCTGACGCCCTGGCATGCACCATCACCATGCCAGCATTGCACAACACACAAATCAGGTAAGGTATGAAAGCACTAGATATAACCGGGTTAACCAAAACCTACCGCGGCGGCGTGCAGGCCTTAAAAGGGGTCGATCTGCACGTGGACGAAGGAGATTTCTTCGCGCTGCTGGGGCCTAACGGCGCCGGTAAGTCCACTACCATTGGCATTGTCAGCTCGCTGGTGAATCAGACCAGTGGTGACGTCAGGGTGTGTGGCTACGACCTTGCCACCGAAAAAGAAGCGGCCAAATCCTGCATTGGTCTGGTGCCACAGGAATTTAACTTTAACCAGTTTGAAACGGTCATGCAGATTGTGCTGAACCAGGCCGGTTATTACGGTGTACCGCGTCACATTGCGAAAGAGCGCGCGAAAAAGTACCTGGCACAGCTGGATTTGTGGGAAAAACGCAACGCCCGTGCACGCGAGCTGTCAGGCGGTATGAAACGCCGTCTGATGATTGCCCGTGCACTGATGCATGAGCCGCGCCTGCTTATTCTGGACGAGCCCACCGCCGGGGTAGACATTGAAATTCGCCGTTCCATGTGGCGTTTTCTGAAAGAGATCAACGAGCAGGGTATTACCATTATCCTTACTACCCATTACCTGGAAGAGGCCGAAATGCTGTGCCGCAATATCGCCATTATTAACAAAGGCGTGATTGTGGAAAACACCAGTATGAAAGCCCTGCTGACCAAGCTCAGCATGGAAACCTTTGTGCTGGATATTGCCGAAACCGACAAACCGGTTGCCCTGGACGGCTTTGAATACCGCATGACCGACTCGCATACGCTGGAAGTTGATGTAGAGAAAACCGCCGGTCTTAACCCGGTATTCACCCAGCTTACCGAGCAGGGCGTGCAGGTACTGAGTATGCGTAACAAGGCGAACCGCCTGGAAGAGCTGTTTGTGCGCCTGGTAGAAACCGACGAGCAGGCGAAGGAGGCGTAAGATGTCACAGCAACCACTAGCGAAAGAAAGTAATTCGGCCAGCCCCCGTCAGGGCTACTTTAAACAGAATGCCATTGCGCTTAACACCATCTGGATTAAAGAGTGCACCCGTTTTCTGCGCATCTGGATCCAGACCCTGGTGCCGCCTGCCATTACCATGAGCCTGTACTTTATTATCTTCGGCAGCCTGATTGGCGATCGTATCGGGCAGATGGACGGTTTCACCTACATGGAGTTTATTGTGCCCGGCCTTATCATGATGTCGGTGATCACCAATGCTTACTCCAATGTCTCGTCGTCGTTTTTCAGCGCCAAGTTTCAGCGCAATATTGAGGAGCTGCTGATTTCGCCGGTGCCCACTTCGGTGATTATTTTTGGTTACGTGGGCGGCGGGGTTGCCCGTGCGTTACTTATCGGCGTTATTGTTACGCTGGTTTCGATGTTTTTTGTTGATGTGAACCTGCAGCACCCGCTGGTGGTGATTGTGACCTTACTGCTTACCGCCACACTGTTTGCCACGGCGGGGCTGATTAACGCGGTGTTTGCAAAAACGTTTGACGATATCAGCGTGATTCCCACGTTTGTGCTGACACCGCTGACCTACCTGGGCGGAGTGTTTTACTCGCTTAAGCTGCTGCCGGAGTTCTGGCAGACAGTGAGCCAGGCCAACCCGGTGGTGTATATGGTAAATGGCTTCCGTTATGGCTTCCTCGGGCAGTCTGACGTGGGCATTGAGGTGTCGCTGATCCTGCTGGTGGGTTTTAACGTGCTGATGTACAGCGTGGCCTACTACCTGCTGAAAACCGGTAAGGGAATTCGCAGTTAATGGTGTCGGGCAACTCCCGCGCCATCTCAACCAACCAGCAGGGCGTGCATGACAAGCTGGATGAGCTGGTAAAACGTTATCAGTCATCCGCTACCCGCCGCCCGGTCAGCCAGCACACCCAGGCAGCATTTGATGAGGTGAACGACTGGCTTCACGGTTTTGACGGGCCGGTGGTGCTGGACTCGTGCTGTGGGGTTGGTGAGAGCACGGCAAAACTGGCCGTGAAGTATCCGCATGCCCGGGTCATTGGCATTGATAAGTCGGAAGCCCGGCTGGATAAGCACGCCACCTATGCCAGTGACGCCGACAACTACCGCGTGATTCGCGCTGACGTGAATGACTTCTGGCGCCTGGTGGCACAAAGCCAGTGGCAGGTAGAAAAACACTACCTGCTGTACCCCAATCCGTATCCCAAGTCGTCTCAGGTGCAAAAGCGCTGGCACGCATCCGACGCCATGCCAGCATTAATGGCCACCAGTAACGCCTTTGAGGTGCGCAGCAACTGGCTGGTGTACGTGATGGAATTTGCCCAGGCCGCCCGCCATTACGGGCTTGCCTCAGCATTGCGCGAGGTCGATACCGCACACACGTTTACGCCGTTTGAGCGCAAGTACACCCAAAGCGGGCAAACCTGCTGGCAACTGACACTGGCCTCAGAAGAAGCCGAATAACATCAGAACAGGCCGGCGCTGATACGTGGCCACCACATCATCAGTGTGGCCGCCGCCACACCGGTTGCCGTGGTTGCAACGGCAAACAACAGGGCGCTATTCACAAGCAGTCCGCTGATGGGGCTTCGGCGGCGCTGCGCCCAAAAATACACCTCGGCAATGGCCATCGGCAGCAGATAACTGGCGAACGACAGGAACAGGTCCATCGGGCCGTCCAGTGTTGCGTTGTTGCCGTTAGGCCCCTGGTTGACCATAAACCATCCCATCAGCAGCAGCCTGAACGACCACACCCCGTTAATAAGAATAAACGCGTGAATGGCAAAGCGCTGATGCTGCACAAACTGCCGGGCTTTGGCGTAGTGCCATGCCAGCGCTACCGCAACAGGAATCAGGATGCCATTGAGGGTAACACCTAACCCGCCGATATCGCTCAGGCGGGTGTCACGCCCCCAGGTCAGCCACAATCCGGTCAGCGCGCCACTTAGTCCAATCAGCAGAAAAAAACGTCCGTTTAAGCGGTGAAA
Source organism: Alteromonas nitratireducens (assembly GCF_040812025.1). Classification (NCBI taxonomy): domain Bacteria; kingdom Pseudomonadati; phylum Pseudomonadota; class Gammaproteobacteria; order Alteromonadales; family Alteromonadaceae; genus Alteromonas; species Alteromonas nitratireducens. Next base: position 76,118 of record NZ_JBFNPK010000013.1, on the reverse strand, counting down.
CGCCGGGTAACGCTGGCGCAGTGAAGGCACCAGTTGCAGTACTCCACTCAGGCTCAGCAGCATCACCGGCAAAATATGAAACAGCATGACGGCATTGCCAACGTCGTCGCCGTTAACAAATCCCTTGATCATATGTGCGGTGGTGGTCTCGCTCATTGCACCGGTAACGGTGGGCCAGGTGAATTGGGCAAAAATATACACCGCAAACATCCACTGACCGGTTAGCACGGCAATTACCCATCCGCGCATCAGTAACGCGGTGGACGATTTACCAGACAACCACAGCGGCAGTCTTATTGAAGATAAGGTGGACAACATCGTGCTCATAACAGACTCCTCATTGCACAAAAAACAGTGCCGAGTGTGCGCGGTGACGGGCGCATCGTCCTGTCAGATTCTGAATCTGATACCCAAAATACGCGTGACCGGTCATATTCATTAACAATTGTTGCGGGCGCAGGACGGTTTTTCGGCGTACACTGCGTATGTCAGAAAAGAGGGTAGGGTGATGAACATCAGCACCGCATATAGTATTTTGCTGTGCGTCAGTCTGGGTCTGATGCTGGCGCAACTGTCTGTAGCCCGTAAACGGGCTGAACACATTGTATTTGCCATTTTCAGTGGCTCGCTGGCAATGGTGTCGGTGAAGGTACTGAGCGCTGATCTGGTGGGGCCATACCAGTACATCATCGGGCTCGGCACCTGTGCCACCTGCAACGTTATTTGGCTGGTCTCGCGCGCGATTTTCCGGGGCGATAATGCCATCGGGGCCGGGCACATTGCTGTGGCGCTGGTGGTTGCGCTGCTGGTGATGATGAATCAGGGCGTGCACTTTGCCTCAGCTACCGCTATGCTCTCGACAGACACCTCACAGCTTATCAGTGGTGGTATCGGCGAGGTCACACAGTTACTCTCATCCACCGTGCTTATGCTGAGCATGTGGGAAGCACTCAGAACCCCTGATAACGGTGCAGTGATGCGTCCCTGGCAATGCTATCTGTTTGCCTTTGCGTTCTTTTCCGGCGTGATGCTGTGCACCGTTGTGATTAACCTGATTACCGATCCGGTACTGCGAGCCCGGCTGCAGCCTGTATTCGTGGTGTTTTCAGCCCTGTTTATCCTTATCACAACGCAGTTGCTGCTGGTGTGTAAGGAGCGGCAACGGGAGCAGTCCGGGCCAGCCATGCCGCAAATGGCCGAAGAGGAGAATGTGCCTGAGGCAGACGCCACGGTCATTGATGGGATCCGCACGCAATTTACCACGCATCAGGTTTACCTGACGCCAAGCCTGAAAATGATAGACGTGGCGAATGCCCTCGGGGTCTCGGAGTATAAAATAAGCCGCGCTATCCGCTATCATTTCGATGCAGATAACTTCAGCCATCTGGTGAATCAGTACCGCGTGGCGCATGCCAAAGCCCTGCTCGTTGCTGCACACAGTGCGCAGTGGTCGGTACTGGTGATTGGGCTGGAAAGCGGCTTTTCCTCGTTGTCGTCATTTAATCGCGCCTTCAAAGCCATTGAGGGCTGTTCGCCCAACGCTTATCGGCAGCAGTACCTGCAGCATGGCAATGCCGCGACGGTGTGAGAGAAAACGCGGTGTTACTGCACCGAATAAGGCGTGGGCTGGGGTTTGCTGAACACAAAGCCCTGTGCGTAGCGAATAGGCAGGCGTGAAATCACGTCCAGTAACTCTTCACTTTCAACATGCTCGGCCACCACATCAATACTGCGTAACTGGCATTCGTTGAGCAGGTGGTCGACAAACGCATTCACTTCCGGATCGCTGTCATAATGCCGGACCAGCCCGCCAGCCAGTTTAATGCCGCGTATCGGCAGTGCCAGTAAGCGCTTAATGTTGCCCGGCGGTGTGCCCACATTATCAATAAACACGCCCAGGCCGTGAGGCCGGCTTTGCTCGATGAAATCGCAGACCTTTTCAGGGTGCGTCAGGGCGGTTTTTGCGCTGATTTCAACGCTCACGCGACTGGGATTGGGGTAGTCGGTAAGACACTCAAGAAACCGTTCCAGCAGCGCCGGATTGGTCAGATCGCTCTCTTCCAGATTGATATTCCACGGCATGTTGAGCGTTTGGAAATAGCGCGCCGACTGGGTAAACATGGCCTCTGCCAGCGCCTGTACGTTACTCTGGCGTTCAAGCAGGTGAAGAAACTGGTTAGGCAGAAAGGTGCGGTCGTTTTCGGTTACCAGCCGGGCCAGGCACTCATAGCGCCATACTCTGGACACCGATAAATCCATAATCGGCTGGAAGTAGGGCACAATGTTGTCCATTGTTAATGAGGTTGCCTGAACGGGTGCGCGCATAAATTACTGTGTATTATTTCCCATAAGGGTAAAGATAGCAGAAAAGGGTATAAAGCTGTAAACAACAAACAGACGGATGGGGCGCGTGTTGTGAGCAGCCCGGTCATCGTCTTTCTCTGCGCGAAAATTGAAAGGGCCAATGATGAAAAGCCAACGACTGATAACCGCATTGTGTGTGCTTACCACCGCTGCCACGGTACAGGCAGCCAGTACCCAGGATTTTCTGGATGCGCACGCGGTAAAGCGTACGTTGTCGGGCGACTGGATCACGGTGAAAGGCAGCCGTAAAATCGACAAAAGCCGCATTATGACACAGGCCGAACTAACTGATTGTCTGACCATGGGCTTTAAAATTGATGCGGTGAATACACGGGTAAGGGCAGACAAACAGGCGTTGTCAAAACAGCAGGGCAACCTGTCATCCTGGCAGCGTGATCAAGCCGGACAGCTCGACCGTGAAGCGCGCAGGCTTGAGCAGGAACGTGCCGACATTGCGCGCCTGCGTGAGCAGGCCGAGGCGCAGCAGCAACAGGTTGATGCCTTAAAGCGCAGCCTCGATCGTAACTCGTCGGTACAGGTGAAGCAGTACAATCAGGCCGTTGATGCCTACAATCAAAGCCAGACCAGTTTACAAAAACGCATTACCGCGTTTAATAAAGCCAATCAGGCGTATCAGCAGCAGCGCGCCAGCTTTACCCGCAGCCAGCAGCAGAAAACCCAGTCATATAATGCCGACCTGGATGCCTCGAAGCAGTCCGCGAGAGAAGATTTTGCGCAGGCCAAGGCGCTGGAAACGGCCTTCGGCCGACAGTGTAAATCGCGGTTTTTCAATATTGCAGATGAAGCTGGGGCGGTGGCAGAAGCACGGCAGCGCGCGCAATAAAAAGCCGGTGCATGGGGCACCGGCAAACAGAAATACAGCTTACTGCGCTTTTTCGCTGGCCGCTGGCTGACCGTAGCGCGGTGAGCGCGGTCCGTACAGCAGGCCATTGTGCGAGTCTGCTGACAGCAACCGGTTTGTGGTAATTGCAGCAATGTCGAAACCGCGATCGGTGATGGTTTCGAAAATCTGGTTCACCGCCGCCTCTACCAGCATGCCAATCAGACCATTGTTGTTGCCGCCCCGGGTTTCTGCCGACGAGGCACTGGCCGCGTCCTGCCACAGCACTGTGCCCGTACGCAGATCAACCAGCGTAGCCGAGACGCTGACCACAGTGTCACTGGATATCACCACGTAGCTGGTACCGTATTGTTCCACCGTCAGATACAGTGCGGCATCCGCACCAAAAATCTCGTGTAGTTTTGTTACCGGTACGGCCTGCACATCACTGGCCACAGTCAGACCGTTGTTTTTAAACGTCTGATCAACCAGGGCTACCGGGAAGACGTAGTAGCCCGATTCAGCAATGGGCGCGACAACCTGTGCCATCACACTGTAGGGGGCAATCACTTCCGGTGAGTTATTGATTGGCGGCAACACCAAAATCGAGTGCGGATCGGCATTGCGAAATGCACTGTAGTCGTGCGGCGCGGGCGAACTTACGCAGCCACCCAGCGAGACAAGCGCAACAAGTATGAATAAATAATTACGATTCATGACGTGCGATGCCTCCGGATGTCAGCAAAAAGTTGAGGAACTGCGCCGACTCAGGAAACAGCTGCATTTCCTGTTCAAAATGGAACTGCCCCTGGGTTGGATTGCCTGCCTCAAAGTACAGCATGCCAAGGTGCGCATGCACGCCCGGCGCTACCGGCTTGTTCTTTGCGCTGGCCTGTTCAATCACGTTCTGTAGCGCGGTGATCTGCGCTTCCAGCGTGATATCGTCGGCTTTGAAATAACTGTATACGGCGGTGGTATAGTCACCATAGTAATACTGCGGCTCGGTCGACTTGCATCCGGACAGCAGGGTGACCAGCGCGGCGGTCACCGTTAGCCATGTTACTGCCTTTCTCATACTCAGATTTTCCAGGCGCCTGATTCAATGCCGGTAACCAGCTTGTTGACCACTTCGCGGATGGCCAGATCCAGTACTTTGCCATTCAGTGTGGCGTCATAGCTGGCGGTACTGCCAAAGCCCAGAACCTCGCGTTCTGACAGGCTGTATTCGCCTGCGCCCTGCACTGAATACACGACTTCTGATGTGGTCACATCCACCACGTTCAGCGTGACCTTGGCATACGCAATTTGCGATTTACCCTTACCCAGCAGACCAAACAGCTGCTTGTCACCCACCGCTTTGCGGCCAAACTCGGTAACATCACCGGTGACAACAAATCTGGCGCCGCTGATGGACTGACTGCTGCCGGCCAGGCCTGCTTCCTGCTGCAGCATTTGCATGTTATCTCGGTCCAGCACGGTAAACCGGTTGGTTTGCTGCAGGTGGCTCATCAGCGTGGTTTTTGCCTGGTTACCCAGACGGTCCTGGCCATTGGAGAAAATGCCGTTCTGGAAGCTGGAGCGGTTGACAAACTGACCTACCACAAGCTTGCTTTTCTCACCACTGTAGCTGGTGTTGTAGGAATCAACGGTAGGGGTGTCTACCACCTTAGACGAGGTGGTGGCGCACCCGGCGGCACTGCCGATGGCAACAACAATGGCGGCGGCAGAAGCCAGACGGCTAACGCGGTTATTAAACATAGTTACTCCTGATTATCAGAGAAAAAAATGAAACACGGTAGTGGACGGAGCAACGATGAAACGTTACCTCCCGGGAGGGGTAAGCGGCATCAGAGAAGTCCTTTTTCCGTCTGCTGTTATACAGAACTCACTGCATGACAGCAATCAAACTCGTCATGCACTTATCAATGACGAATAACTGACCGTCTTGCTCTTCACCAACGTATAGACGAAATGACAGGACAGCGCGACTTGGCTATCGCTGCAATCTGGGGTAAAGTTCGCCTCCCTGAAACCATTGTGTTAAGTTTTCAGGATGGCTAACGAGAGCAGTTGACATCCAGTAATGTCAGTGGCGATGCCGGTATGGGGCTCTGAGAAGAGCGGATGTGCAACGTGGATAGAGGTGTGATGTGTGACTAAAGCTCAGGTTAGTCTGGAGCACATGTATCGGGTCTTTACCAAACCTGAACATAAAGACTCTAAACTTGCACAGATAGAACAGCATCTGTCCGACAATATTCTGGATTTTCTGTCCCAGCACGTGGTGACCAAAAAAACCTCGCTGGAAGAAATTGAGCAGGATTTTTCTGACGCCCGGGTGCCGGAGTCGCCAGAGTTTGTCTCTTCCCACGCCGAAGCCCTGCTTGATAAGCTGGTTGCGCATTCAGTCAATACCTACTCGCCAACCTTCATTGGTCACATGACCTCGGCGCTGCCGTATTTTCATCTGCCGCTGGCAAAACTGCTGGTGGGCCTCAATCAGAACCTGGTAAAAATTGAAACCTCCAAGGCGTTCACGCCGCTGGAGCGACAGGTGCTTGGTATGATGCACAACCTGGTGTATGACGAGGATGATGCTTTTTACGCCCGCCATCTGCACAGTGCACGTCATGCGCTGGGCGCATTTTGCTCTGGTGGTACCGTGGCGAACATTACCGCCCTGTGGGTGGCCCGCAACAAACTGCTGGGGCCTCAGCCGGGCTTTGCCGGCGTCGCCCGTGCCGGGCTCGCGGCGGCCTATCGCCATTACAACGTGAATAATGTGGGGGTAATGTGCTCCCGCCGTGGTCATTACTCGCTGTCAAAAGCCGTGGATGTGCTCGGTATCGGGCGTGAACAACTGCTGGCGCTGCCGTGCCCGAACCAGACCCTTGATCCGGCACTGGCGCTGCGCGAAGGCAAGCGTTATCAGGAAGCCGGCAATAAACTGCTGGCCATTGTTGGCATTGGTGGCACCACCGAAACCGGTCATGTTGATCCGCTCGACGAGCTGGCCGATGTGGCAAAAGAACTGGGGTGCTGGTTCCACGTTGATGCTGCCTGGGGTGGCGCAACGCTGTTTTCCGACAGCTACCGCGATCGCCTGAAAGGCGTTGAGCGTGCCGACTCTGTGACTATTGACGCCCACAAGCAAATGTACGTACCCATGGGCGCGGGTATGGCGTTGTTTAAGAATCCCGAAGACGCCAACGTGGTACGCCACCATGCACAGTATATTCTGCGTCAGGGCTCGAAAGACTTAGGCGCGACCACCCTGGAAGGCTCGCGCAACGGTATGGCCATGATGGTATACGCGTCGCTGCATATTCTGGGGCGTCGCGGTTATGAACTGCTGATTGATCAGAGTATCGACAAAGCACGGGCTTTTGCCGACATGATCACCCGCCATCCTGACTTTGAGCTGGTTACCTCGCCGACGCTGTCGCTGCTGACCTACCGGGTTTGTCCCGCGATTGTACAAGAGGCAATGGATGTAGCAGACGAGCGTACCCGTAAACTGCTGAATGAAAAGCTGGATCGCCTGATAGTGAAGGTGCAGAAACAGCAGCGTGAGGCCGGTAAATCCTTTGTTTCACGTACTCGCCTGGAAGCGCCTCGATATCCCGATTACTCGCAAACCGTATTCCGTGTGGTACTGGCGAACCCGCTGACCACCCACAATGATCTTGCCGCCATTCTGGCTGAACAGCATGTGATTGCAACCGGCACAGCGCTGTGGCAGGAAATCATCAAACTGGCTGAAACAGTATTACCGGCGGCGCGCACAGCCTGATCATTGAGGCTATGCGAGCGTAACCTCAATATTGTCAATCAGCCGGGTTTTACCCAAAAATGCTGCGATCAGAATGACCAGCGCCGTGTCCTCCGGCGATGGCGGGGTGAGTGTGTCAGCCTGCAGCACCTGCACATAGTCGGTGGCAAAGCCGGCCTGATTGAGCGCAGCAGCGGTGTCGTCACACAGCGCGGCATAGTCGCGCTCGCCGTTCTCAATGCGTGCCTTCAGTTTACACATCTGTGCATACAACGTTGGTGCAATACGACGCTGTTCATCATTCAGGTAGCCATTGCGCGAACTCAGTGCAAGGCCGCTGTCCTCGCGTTGTGTCGGCACACCAAACACAGTGACCGACATCGACAGATCGCTCACCATGGCCTTGATGACTTTCAGCTGCTGGTAGTCTTTCTTACCAAAAAAGGCTTTGTCGGGAGACACCATGTTAAACAGCTTACAGACGACGGTAGCAACACCACGGAAATGACCGGGGCGGCTGGCCCCGCATACCACATCGGAAATGCCGGGCACTTCAACGAAGGTCTGCACATCCAGTCCGCGCGGGTACATGGCATCCACACTTGGCAGGAACAGGGCATCGGCGTGATGGGCAACCAGATGGGCTTTGTCCTGTTCGATGGTGCGCGGGTAGGTGTCTAAATCTTCATTGGCCCCAAACTGCATAGGGTTAACAAAAATACTGACAATCACCACATCGCAGTGCTTTTTCGCTTCATCAACCAGTGTCAGGTGACCCTGATGCAGGTTACCCATGGTGGGGACAAAGCCAATGGTTTTGCCGGCCTGACGCCAGCCGGTTACCAGCTCACGCAGGGCATTAATCGTATTTACGGTTTTCATGGCTTACTCAAAACTGTGTTCGTCAGACGGGAAGGCCCCGGAGGTGACCTCGTCGATATAATTTGCCACCGCCCCGCGCAGATCTGACGCCGTGGCCAGGTAGTTCTTTGAAAACTTCGGCATGTAGTTTGCGCTGATAGCGAACATATCGTGCATCACCAGGATCTGTCCGTCGGTGTGTTTACCGGCGCCAATCCCGATGACCGGAATAGTCAGTGACTCACTGATCAGTTTACCCAGCGCCACCGGCACACATTCAAGCACCAGCAACTGAACACCGGCAGCTTCCAGCGCTTTGGCCTCTTCCAGCATTTTCGTTGCCTGCTGCTCGGCACGGCCCTGTACCTTAAAGCCGCCAAACACATGCACAGACTGCGGTGTCAGGCCAAGATGACCACATACGGGCACCCCACGCTGAACCAGTCCGGTAATGGTGTCACACAGCCAGCTGCCGCCTTCCATTTTCACCATACTGGCGCCGGCAGCCATCAGCGCTGCGGCATTCTGATAGGTATTCTGCGGCGTGTCATAGCTCATAAAGGGCATGTCGGCTATCACAAAGGCGCGCTGCGTTCCGTTGCGTACAGACCGTGTGTGATAGGCTACTTCCTCAACGGTCACCTGCAGGGTGTCGTCCTGACCTTTCAGCACCATCCCGAGCGAATCGCCAATCAGCAGCACATCGATGCCCTGTTCATCAAACATCTTCGCAAAACTGGCGTCATAAGCGGTGAGGGCAGTGATTTTTTTGCCCTCCTGTTTCATCTTCAGCAGGGTGGATACCGTGACTTTCTTCATAAATCAGGACCTTTATGCGAACAATGTGTGAGGAACTATACGTAATTTATCGTTAATTGGAAGGGGAGCGCAGGCGACGAAGTCCTTCCAGCGAACAGTTTGCAACCCACTGGGCAATGGGTTTGCCATCCGGCATTACCATGGACGGCGCAATCTCAAACAGCGGTACCATCACAAACTCACGCTCCGCCATGCCGTAATGCGGCACGGTCAGCTCTTTGGTGTTCATGGTCAGGCTGCCATAAAGCAGAATATCCAAATCCAGGGTGCGTGCACCCCAGCGCTCGCCCTTACGCTCACGGCCCTGCTCTAGCTCAATGGCCTGCAGGCTGTGAAGCAGTTCAAGCGGTGATAATGCGGTTTCCAGCAAACAGACTGCATTAATAAAGTCAGGCTGATCCTGCGGCCCCATGGGCTTGCTGGCATACAGTGAAGAACGCGAAAGGACACGGGAGTCGCTGATATGATCCAGCTTTCCCAGCGCCACTTCGATTTGTGCTACCGGCTCATCCAGATTGCTGCCAAGGCCAATGTAGGCATGCTCCTTATGCATTGTCAGACCTTTTGGCTGAGCGTCGGCGTCGACGGCGTGGTGGCGGTGCGCCTTCCTGCTTACGTAACGCGGCCACCATGCCTTTCTGCTTACCGGCGTCCGCGTGCTGGAACTGCGTCCACCACTCAGCCAGCTCCATCAGCTTTCCGCCTTCAATTTCACCACGCGCCAGCAGAAAATCGTAACCGGCACGGAATTTAGGATGAGTCAGTAACTGGAACGCGCGACGACCAAAGCGTTTCGGTAAGCGTTGCTGCATGGCCCAGATGTCACGAATGACAGTAGAGAAGCGTTTCGGGATCATGACACGCTGCACCTGACGGGCAATCACTTCGCCCATGGCAATGTTGTAAGCGTCGTGGGCATTCAGGCCGGACTCGGCTTCCAGCTTTTGCGCATGCTCTTCGAGCGGATACCACAGCAGTGCGGCATACAGGAAGGCAGGCGTAACGCGTTGTCCGGTATTAACCCGCTCGTCGGTGTTGCGCAGTACCGCGCGTACAAAGCTCATTTCACGGCTGTTTTCATCGTCAAGAAACGGCGTTAACTGCGGGAACAGGGGTTGCAGCAGGTGATACTCACGCAGGGCCATGAAGGTGGCCTCACCCTGTCCGGACAAAAACAGCTTTAAAGTTTCCTCAAACAGCCGGGCTGGCGGAATGTCATTGAGCAGAGATGCCATTTTACGGATTGGCGCGGCGGTGTCGTCATCCAGTGTCATCGACAGTTTCACGGCAAAGCGAATGGCACGCAGCATGCGAACGGGGTCTTCCCGGTAGCGGGTGGCCGGATCGCCAATCAGCGACACTTTGCGTTTCTTGATAGCGCCGATGCCGTTGGCAAAATCACGGATAGTGAAATCGGCCACGTTGTAATACATGGCGTTAAAGGTAAAGTCGCGGCGCTCGGCGTCTTCTTCAATGGTGCCAAAGACATTATCGCGCAGCAGCATACCGCCTTCGCTCTGTTTGGCTGCCGGTTTGGTGTCATCATCACCGTCGTCGGCATGGTGACCGCGGAAGGTCGCGACTTCGATGATCTCGCGGCCAAACACAATGTGTGCCAGTCGGAAACGGCGGCCAATCAGGCGGCAGTTTTTGAACAGCCCCTTGATTTGTTCAGGAGTGGCATTGGTCACCACATCAAAATCTTTCGGTTGCAGGCCCATCAGCAGATCGCGCACGCAACCGCCAACCAGGTACGACTCGAAGCCGGCCCCGTTCAGGCGATACAGTACCTTCAGTGCGTTCGGACTGATGTCCTTGCGGGAAATACCGTGCTCTGATCGCGGTATTACCGTGGCGTGAAGCCCCTCGGACGATACTTTGTCTTTGGAAAACGCTTGTTTTACGGTTTTAATCACGCGGCTAATAATGACGGCATCTCCTTCCTGTTAAAGCCCGCTATGATAAGTGGATTCGGCGCTATCGACAATGATTTCGGGTGTTTTTGGCACCTTTTTCATGTTCCAGTGACGTACCGCTTCATCAAGCAGTGAGGAGGGGGAGAGATCCTGCCACGCCGGGTCAGTGTGCTGGCCCAAAAAACGCAGTGCCCGCAGGAGGTTTTGCTGCGGAGTGGATAAGTTAAGTGGTGCCGCTTTATTTTGTTTGCTGAGTTTAAAACCCGCTTCGGCTGCCGCCACCGGAATATGCGCGTAATGGGGTGCCGGCTGATTCAGCAGGCCATACAGTGCACGGTGGGTGAAGGTGGTGGGCAGCAGGTCTGCACCCCGCACAATATTGGTCACACCCTGAAATATATCATCCAGTACCACCACCAGATTATAGGCAAACAGACCGTCACGCCGTTTGACGATGGCATCTTCAATTGAACCGGCCAGCGCAGACTGATGGCCAAGAATCGCATCATCAAAGTCAAGGCTGTGGCAGTGTGAACTGCCATCGTCGTCAGTCAGTATAACCCGCACCGCCGCGTCGTCAGCCGGACGGTTAAGATGTCGGCAGGTACCCTGATAATGCCCGCCCGCTTCGCGGATCTGTTTGCGGGTGCAGGTACAGAAATAGGCGTCGCCGTCTGCCAGCCAGCTATCGATTACCTGCTGATAACGTGCATGCGAGCGTGACTGATAGAGGACCTCGCCATCCCAGTGCAGGCCATGCACCTCAAGGGCGTTCAGAATAAGGGTATCGGTGCCGTCGATACACCGGGGTGTATCAATGTCTTCCATTCTGACCAGCCAGCGCCCCTGATGTGAGCGTGCCTCAAGGTAACTCGCCAGTGCGGCAAGTAAAGAGCCGAAGTGAAGTTCTCCCGACGGGGACGGTGCGAAGCGACCGGTGTATGGCGCGGAATGCTGAAGAGACATGGATGTCAGCGTTAACAGACAGGCGTGTTGACCTGTCTGTTAAGGCTTGCCGGGGGTTAGCCCTGAAGTTGTTTTTCTTTGATTTCTGCCATGGTTTTGCAGTCAATGCACAAGTCGGCAGTAGGACGGGCTTCCAGACGACGGATGCCAATCTCGATGCCGCACTGGTCGCAGAAACCAAAATCGTCATCTTCCAGGCGACGCAGCGTTTTTTCAATTTTCTTGATCAGCTTACGTTCGCGGTCACGGGTGCGCAGCTCCAGGCTGAATTCTTCTTCCTGAGCAGCACGGTCAACAGGATCAGGGAAGTTGGCCGCTTCGTCTTTCATGTGCGTCACGGTGCGATCCACTTCTTCACGCAGCTGATTACGCCACGCCTTGAGCAGCAAACGGAAGTGTTCCATCTGCTTGTCACTCATGTATTCCTCATCAGCGTCCGGCTGATAAGGCTGTAGTCCTGCCAGTGCTAATAATCCCAGGGATTTTTGTTCTTTTCCTGTTGGCATGTGCCACATCTCCTACACTACGACATCCACTATGTCCTGAATGAATCGAAGATATATAGCAGAATCGATCCTATCAGGCAATGAAAGTGTCCCTGCCCGCCACGCCAAGGAGTACACCTTTACGGACACCCGCTTACAGGGTGAGGCGGCGCAGAACAACGCGCAAATATGACGTCACGGGGAGAAAAATCAACCTGTTTTTTACAAATTAAGCGGGAGTGCTTGATTTATATTTACTTTTTGTTCACTGATTTCACAACCTACCGCAAACACGCGCACGCCACATTGCATAGCATGATGCAATGCACGGGCGTAATTCGGGTCGATATCGGCCGCCACGCCAACCTGTTTTATTGCAGTGTGCTGCACACAAAATAGCAGCGAGGTGGCAATGCCACGCTGTGCCAGTTCAGCCAGTTCATTACAGTGCTTCGCGCCGCGCGCTGTCACCGCATCAGGAAAGACGCCGTCGGTGCCACGCGCCAGCGTGACGGATTTCACTTCCAGGTATTCAGTGCCCGTGGTGTGCTCAATGGCAAAATCAAACCGGCTGGTGCCACCCGGCGGTGTGACCTCGCGCTTAAATGACACAATATCGTCCATGCCGGGTAACGCATTGTTTAATAACGCCTCTTCAACCAGCTTATTGGCATTGTGCGTGTTAATACCTATCCAGTCGCCTTGTGGTGTCTGTGCCAGCTCCCAGGTATACGCCAGTTTGCGCTTAGGGTTATCAGACCGGCTAAGGTAAGCGGTAAAGCCGGGTTCCGCGCAACCTGTCATCGCTCCGGTGTTTGGGCAATGCGCCGTAATTATTTCTCCGCTGTCTGTTTCCACATCAGCAAAGAAGCGCTTATAACGCTTAACCAGCGTGCCTTTAATCAGCGGCGTATTGAACTGCATAGTGACTCATCCGTAAAAGCATGAAACCATAAAAAAGAAAAACCAGATAGCACCGCGGCGGTGTTGAGTGCGAGGCGACAGACGGTGTGGGCGGGTAATATGAAACCCTCCAACCGCAGGGAGGCGGTTGGAGAGCCCCCAGGGATGGGTTTACGGCGTGTTTCATATTACCCGCCCGCACCGGCTAAGCGCCCGGCGCCAATGCCGACGCGAGTGCATCGTTTTCCAAAAGTGGAAAAGTTTAACAGATGAGGACATAGAACGAATGACTGATTTTACGGTTACGCTGTCGACCACACCGGCTGATGCCGCCTGGGGTGAAAATGCCAAGGTAAGCTTTTCTGGAAATGGCGCTACCATTCATTTGCCTGAGCAGGGCGATGATGAGCGGGTGATCAGACAGGCTGCGCGCAAGCTGGATGAAATGAGTATCCCGGCGGTATCGCTGAGAGGTGACTGGAGCAAGGCGCAGCAGTGGGCATTTGCGATGAGCTACACCCGGGCACGTAATCCTGGCAGCATTCAGTGGGCCGATAACGCCGATGGTGACGCACTGGCAAAAGAATACAGTGCACTGCTGTTTACCCGTGAACTGGTGAACGATACACCGGAAGACTTATCACCGGAGACGCTGGCGAAACGCGCCGCTAACTGGCTGGAATCGCTGGGTAATGGCAAGGTCTCTCACAGCATGATTGTTGGCGAGGCGCTAAAAGAGGCTGGCTGGATTGGTATTTATAACGTTGGCCGTGGCAGTGAACGTCCACCGGTGATGCTGGAAGTGGATTACAACCCCAGCGGCGACGATAACGCACCGGTTGACGCTGTGCTGGTGGGTAAAGGCATTACCTTTGACAGTGGCGGTTACAGTATCAAGTCCAGCGAAGGCATGCTGACCATGAAGTGCGATATGGGCGGCGCTGCGACGGTAACCGGTGCACTGGGTCTGGCAATTACGCAGGGGCTGCAAAAACGTGTGAAACTGATCCTGTGCTGCGCTGAAAACCTGATCAGCGGTCATGCCTATAAACTGGGTGATGTGCTTACCTATAAAAATGGCGTTACCGTTGAGGTGGTGAATACTGACGCGGAAGGGCGACTGGTGCTGGCCGATGGTCTGATGCGGGCAACCGAAACCGGTGCGCCTCTGATCATCGATGCGGCAACACTGACCGGCGCAGCATCGGTGGCGGTGGGCCCCGATTATCACGCGGTATTTTCTATGGACGATGCGGCGCGCCAGCACATGCTGAGCTGTGCGCAGGATGAGAATGAGCGTTTCTGGCCACTGCCGCTTGAGCCGTTCCATCGTGACCGTTGCCCGTCACCGTTTGCGGATACTGCAAACAGTAAGCCGGTCAAGGGCGGTGGCGCAGGTGGCGCATCGAATGCAGCAGGTTTTCTGTCACGATTTGTGGAGCCTTCCGGAAAAGGCTGGGTTCACCTTGACCTGGCGGCAGCGTATACCGGGAATGCGAACGGTGAAATGCCGGCAGGGGCTACCGGCATTGGTATTAAGTCGGTGGCAAAAATGCTGCACACTTACCGGTAAAACATTCTGACGCACTACCGGTAAAACATTCTGACGCACAATGAAAAAGCGCCCTGTAACTTACGTTGCAGGGCGCTTTATTAATTTTACATGGTAGGGAAGTGACCGGTGCCGGTGTGTTACAAACCGCCTAAACGTTCCGCCAGTTTTTTATAACGCTCAACATCGCCACTATCAAAGAGTGGGTTGTTCTCTGCGTCGCGCTCTTTAGCAACCAGCAGACTTTCCCGTTCGAGACGCTCTACACGAATTTCCTGTACACCCAGAAACTCCGCTACGTCCTTAACTGTCATCAGACTCATTTTTTGTTTCCTCTCTTTGGAATAGTAAAATTTAATAGACAATGCGACAATTTACGAGTGTTTTTTAATGTTGTGTTACCAATCCTGAAAAAGTAACACGCTAAGCCGGTTAACCATAACAGGAGTCACCCGCAACCATGGATACCTGGTCCGCTGCTGTCATGCTCTTTCTTATCATGGATCCACTCGGTAATTTGCCGGTGTTTATGTCTGTGCTTAAGTCGATTGAACCCAAACGCCGCCAGATTATTCTGATCAGGGAGCTGCTGTTTGCGCTGGGTATTCTGTTTCTGTTTTTGTTCAGCGGTCAGTCGGTGCTCAACTTCCTGAATGTGGAGCAGGAAACGGTCAGTATTGCCGGTGGGATCATTCTTTTTCTGATTGCACTGAAAATGATTTTTCCACAGTCTGGCAGTCCAACCGGGCTGGCGGTGGGGGAAGAGCCGTTTCTGGTGCCGCTGGCTATCCCCATGATTGCCGGCCCGTCTACACTGGCCGCCCTTATCCTGCTGGCGAACCAGAATCCGGATCGCATGGTGGACTGGTCGCTGGCGCTTGGCGCGGCATGGCTGGTCAGCGCGGTGATCCTGATGTTTTCAAACCTGTTCCACCGTTTGCTGGGGGAGCGGGGCCTGATTGCGATGGAGCGGCTTATGGGAATGATACTGGTGATGATTGCCATTCAGATGTTGCTGGACGGCGCAACGCAGTACTTTATTGATGCCACCGGAGTAAAATAATGGCAGACAACAAACTGAATACTTTTGCCCGGGTGCGTGCACTGACGGGCTGGCAGGCCGTCGCATTCAGTGCGGCGTTACTTGAGCGCATGCTGCCCAACTATCTGCTGTTCTGTGAGCTGACCGGGTTTGACGACGGCAAGGCCTGTCGCACCTGCCTGGACCTCATCTGGGAGTCGGTGAAAGCACCGAAAAGTAAAATCAATGTGGCAGTGCAGCTGGATAAAGTGGAGGAAGCCACGCCGGATACGGCCGAATTTGATAATTTCGGGGTATACCCGGCCATTGATGCAGCCATTGCCCTTGCGGCGGCACTTAACCTGATAAAAGGCGACGATCCGCAGGGCGCAGTTGTGGTCAGTAAGCTGTCGCAGGGGAGCGTGGAAGCTTATCTGCTGCATACCGGTGAGGCGACAGATGACAACGTCAAACAGCATCCGCTGATGCAGTTTGAAGTGGAAGTGCAGCAGGAACTGCTGGCGATTGCCGAAGCCGGCGGTGCGCGCGCAGAGGTCGCCAGTGCACTCAAAACGGCAGCGCTGGAAGCGGGTATCTCCAATATTGGTATTGAACTGGCCTGAGACAGATAAAGTCAGGCGACCTCTTCAGGCGACCTTTTCTAGGCGACCTCTATCAGGCCATAATGAAGGGACGAGGTTGATTTTTGCTTCGTCCACTCCCATTTATCAGGCAGCGTCAGCGGTGTTGCGGTTGCCTCGTATTCTGCATAAATCAGCGTGCCGGGTTTAACACAACGACTTGCTGCCAGCGCGTCAATGGCTGGTTGTAACAGCGCCTGACCAAAGGGTGGGTCAAGAAACACCAGGTCAAAACACAGGTCTTTGGCTGATGACAATAACTGCAGTGCGTCACCCTGCTCAACGCGGGCATGGGCGCCCAGTGTCACCAGATTTTGTTTAAGCTGCTCAGCGGTTTGCTTGTCTTTCTCGAAGAAAACGCAGTATCTGGCATAACGCGACAGCGCTTCGATACCCAGCGCTCCTGAGCCGGCAAACATGTCCAGACAGGTGGCCTCCTGAACTGAGCTCATCAGCCAGTTAAACAGGGTTTCTTTGTTGCGATCGGTCGTGGGTCGAAGACCATTGGCATCGCGTACCGGCAGGCGGCGACCGCGCCACTGCCCGGCGATCACTCTGACAGTGCCTGCAGCTGACGACGGAGAACGTTTTTTAGTGACTCGCTTCATGATGGCCGACAGTGTTATCATTGACTTTCAGCCGGCCAGTGTAGCCGAATTTGTAGTGATTTTATAAGGATTTGTCCACACCATGTCGAAACTCTTTGGCTGGTTCAACAAGAACAAAAAGGCCGATAAGGCCGCCACTGACACTGCCGACGCCGGGCAGGAGAACAGTCAGGTTTCCGCTGATGAGGCGCATAACGCGTCTGCCAATACGCCTGAAACAGACGCCGGTACGCTGCGCAGTACTGCTGAACCAGAGGCAGACGGCAACGTCACCGCACCGTCTGTGACCGCTGATGAGCCGTCCACTGTGCCCGCCGCTGAGTCTGAGCCTGAAACAACGGAGCCTGAAACGCCTGACGAGGTGGCTCCAGTGTCAGTGCCCGTTGAGCAGAGTCATAACACAAAGGCCAGTAACGAAACGGCAGACAAGCCGTCGTTTTTCAAGCGTCTGAAAGCAGGGCTGTCCCGCACCCGTGAAAACCTGGGTGGCGGTCTGGTAAGCCTGTTTAAAGGCAAGGCTATCGATGACGAGCTGTACGAAGATCTGGAAACCCAGTTGCTGGTGGCTGATGTTGGCATGGCAACCACGCAAAAAATCATTGATTCGCTGACCGAAAATGCCAGCCGTAGGCAGTTGAAAGACGCCGAAGCGCTGGTAGATATCTTAAAAAACCAGATGCATGACATGCTCAAAACGGTTGAAAAGCCGCTGAGCGACGAGATTTCCCGTCACGATCCGGCGAACGGCCCGTTCGTGATCCTGATGGTCGGCGTCAACGGGGTGGGTAAAACCACCACCATTGGTAAGCTGGCCAAACAGTTCCAGCAACAGGGTAAAAAAGTGATGCTGGCTGCGGGTGATACCTTTCGTGCTGCGGCGGTGGAACAATTACAGGTATGGGGTGAGCGAAACGCCATTCCTGTCATTGCACAGCCTACCGGTTCAGACAGTGCATCGGTGCTCTATGATGCCCTGGAAGCGGCAAAAGCCCGCGGCGTGGATATTCTTATCGCCGACACGGCCGGTCGCCTTCAGAATAAAAATAACCTGATGGAAGAGCTGAAAAAAGTCGTGCGGGTAATGAAAAAGCTGAACCCGGACGCCCCTCATGAGGTCATGCTGACGCTGGACGCCGGCACCGGACAAAATGCGGTCAGTCAGGCCAAACTCTTCAAAGAGGCTGTGGGTCTGACCGGGATAAGTCTGACCAAGCTGGATGGTACGGCCAAAGGCGGTGTGATCTTCTCGATTGCTGATCAGTTCGGCATTCCAATTCGCTATATTGGCGTGGGCGAAGGCATTGATGACCTGAGAACATTTGACAGTCAGGACTTTATTGACGCATTGTTTTCAGACTCACAAGGCATCACCAACGATTAACCACAGTGTGACACACGAAACGGGCAGGGGTCAGGGCAGGACATAATGATCAAATTTGAGCAGGTAAGCAAAACCTATCCCGGTGGCCAGCGCGCACTGAGTAAAGTGAATTTTCACATTGAGCCCGGGGAAATGGCCTTTCTGACCGGGCATTCAGGTGCCGGTAAAAGTACCCTGCTTAAGCTGATCAGTATCATGGAGCGCCCGACAGTGGGTCGGGTACTGATTAACGGACATGACCTCAACAGCATTCGTCGTCGCGATATTGCTTACATCCGCCGCGATATTGGCATGATTTTCCAGAGCCATCAGTTGCTGATGGACAAAACGGTGTTTGACAATGTGGCCCTGCCGCTGGTGATTGAAGGGTACACCCGTAAAGAAACCACCAAGCGTGTGCATGCAGCACTGGAAATGGTTGGGCTGAGTGATAAAAGCCGCAATCTGCCGATTACTCTCTCTGGGGGTGAACAGCAGCGGGTCGGGATTGCCCGCGCCGTGGTGAATAAGCCGCCGTTACTGCTGGCTGACGAGCCCACCGGTAACCTCGACCCAAAATTGTCGATGGAAATTATCCGCTTGTTTGAGGACTTTAATCAGGCTGGCGTGTCCGTGTTCATTGCCACCCACGACCTGGGGCTGATTGCCCGCATGCGCTACCGCACGCTGACCCTCAAGAACGGCCAGATGATAACCGACGGGCTAAGCGATGACGAGTCCGGAGGTGTGTTGTGAGTATTCTGTTTAAAGGGCGCAAAACCGGCGCCAGCTCCCACAGTATCGGTACCATGCAGACGATTGTCATGTTTTTCGTCTCTCACATTCGCCAGGCGCTTCACAGCCTCGGTGAGCTATGGCGCCAACCGGCGGCATCACTGATGACGATAGGGGTACTCGGGCTGAGTATCACGTTGCCAAGTACCCTGTATATCATGGTCAAAAATACCGAAAAAATCAGCGCTGGCTGGGAGCAGGCGTCAGAAATCTCACTGTTTCTTAAAGCGAATACGTCAGCCGCCTCGGCACAGCAACTGCTTACCCGTCTGTCCACCTGGCCTGAAATTGACAGCGTGACCTATGTCCCGGCCGATGATGCCCTAAAGGAGTTTCAGCACCTTTCCGGGCTGGGTGACGCGATTGCCTACCTTGAGTCTAATCCGTTGCCGGATGTGGTGCTGGTGACACCGGTAGAGCGTCACGCCGGGCCGAATGCCGCGCAGGCACTGCTGGATAAGCTAAAGCAGCAGCGTGAAGTGGATATTGGCAAACTCGATATTGAATGGCTGGAGCGTTTGTATGCGGTGCTGGATATTGTGCGTGATCTGGTTACGCTGATTGGCGGGCTGCTGTTTATTGCTGTAGTGCTGATTATTGGTAACACCATTCGCCTGAATATTTTAAATAAACGCGATGAAATTCTGGTGATGAAGCTGGTGGGCGCGAC
The DNA here is from genome assembly GCF_040812025.1 of Alteromonas nitratireducens. Taxonomy (NCBI): domain Bacteria; kingdom Pseudomonadati; phylum Pseudomonadota; class Gammaproteobacteria; order Alteromonadales; family Alteromonadaceae; genus Alteromonas; species Alteromonas nitratireducens. Next base: position 56,544 of record NZ_JBFNPK010000013.1, on the reverse strand, counting down.
CGATGCGTTTATTCACCGGCCCTTTCTGTACACCGGTTTCTGGTATGGTCTGCTCGGTGGCCTGATTGCCTGGTTCGCCGTTATCATCATTTTGTGGTGGATGGACAGCAGTATTCAGGCGTTTGCGTCGCTGTATGAAAAAGACTTTGCGATTACCGGTCTGACCGGCAGTGCACTGCTGACCATGCTGGGACTGTCCGTTGGACTGGGGCTTGCCGGTTCGATGATTTCAGTGCAGCGTCACGTCAGGGAAATCGAGCCTAAGTAACGCGCCGCCAGGCTGACGTGCTGTCAGCCTTTAGCGACAGAGCGCGGGAAGTAAGACGAAATTGCGCTGCGCACCCCATTACCCCAGACAATCGCCTGGTTGTAGATGCCATGCAACTGCTTCTGGTCAATGTTCAGGGCTTTTGACTGCTTAATCACGTTCATCCACAACGCCCCCTCAAAGGCACGTGCCAGCGACAAATACGCATTAAATTCGTCACTTTTGCCAAGCAGCGCATCACTGACATCATCGCTGAGCGGCAGTTGTTTAAGTATGGCTGTCATATCCTGATCAAGCAGGGCATCCAGTAATGAGAACAGGCCCACCAGAAAACCAATTGGTGGATTGGTATGCATTTTTCTGGCTTGTGACAGCAGGTCAAAAAACTTGGCTCTGACCAGCGACATGTGGATAAGCTCAAGTGGCTTGTCGTCACCCAGGTTGGCCAGCGACAACAGGGCGATAAATTTCTTTATTTCCACCTCACCCATGTAGGTGAGCGCATGACGCAGCGAGTTAATCTTGTGACGCTTGTTGATGGTCGGGTTGTTGATGAACTTCAGTAGCAGATAGCTGAGTGCGGCGTCCCGTTCAATAATCTGATTAATGCGGTCAATATCGAATCTGGCACTGGAGCTCTCACCAATCAGATCAACCAGATTAAGTTTGGAAGCCGGTAGCTGTTTAAGAATACGCGCTGTCGGCTGCGCGAAGAAATAGCCCTGGAACAGATCAAAGCCCAGTTCGTCACAGGCTTTGAAGTCTTCCTGGGTATTCACTTTTTCGGCGACCAGCTTGACGTTAGCATCAAGGAAACGCGGAATATTCTTTTGAATGATCTCGTAGCGCGCCTGTGATACATCCACCTTAACCACATCGATCAGTGGGAAAATGTCGTGCTGCCCGCTGATCATCATCGGGTCGTCAATGGCCAGCTTAAAGCCCAGCTGTTTAATATGCTTGCAGGCTTCCATCAGACCGGATTGATCCAGAGGGTTCTCAGCCAGTTCAACGACCACTGTTTCCGGGTTCAATGATGTGGGGAAGCGCGAGATCAGGGTTTCGCTGGAAAAGTTAATAAATGACGTTTTTTCACCGCAGATGTCATCAAGGCCGAGCGGATGAAAATGTTCAGCAATATATTTAACTTTCTGAGGATCCATCTCCTCGGGATAGGTGCCGTTTTTGCCGTCACGAAATATCAGTTCGTAGGCAAATACTTCTTTCTGTTTGTCGAGAATGGGCTCACGTGCAATAAACGCAAACATAGACTTAATATCCCTGTTTCTGCCGAATTAACTGATTCAATGCGTGCACCCGTTAATTGTAGCAGCGCTGAACAGCATTTACGTTTTAGTCGCCACTTTACCGCATGGTTATGTTTTATGCTATAGATCCGCGCGTGGTTAAGTTACGAAGCCAGTCGCGCACTGGCATTCATCGCGCGAGCCCACTTAATGGCTTCGTTATAAAACGCGTGCAGCAGCGTTTGTTTGACACCGTATTTGTCGGCAAAGCGACGGATCCCGCGCCAGTTCGCCGACTCAAAGCACTGAATAGCTTCAAGGCAGTCCCGCAGCAGGTTAGGCTCACCACACAGGGCTGATTTAACCCGCTCGCTGATGGGAATTTTCTTAACCAGTTCCGTCATGCTTTGCTCCATCATGGCGTCCAGCAACGACAGCAGACCGGTTAAAAAGCCGGTGGGCGGATCTTCCCGCTCTTTCAGCAAAATTGAAATGAGTTCACAGAACCTGGCTCTGACCAGCGCCATCTGCAGCAATTCATTAGGCTTGCCTTCGCTCAGGTTAGCCAGCGCCAGCAAGGCAATAAACTTCTTCACTTCTACTTCGCCCATATAATTGAGCGCATGCTTAAGCGACGTAATTTCATGCCGCTTGTTGAGCAGCGGGTTATTGATAAACCGCAGTAACAGATAAGTCAGTGAGGCATCGCGCTGAATAATCGCGTTAACCTCATCAAGATTAAGCTCAGGTGACGCACTGGCACCAATCAGGTCAATCATGGTGAGTGCTGACGGACCAATATTACGATGGCGAACAATCTCGGGGCGGGCCAGGAAATACCCCTGAAAATAGTCGGCGCCAAGGGTCCTGAAGGTTTCAAACTCGTCGCTGGTTTCGACCTTCTCGACAATCACTTTAATACGCTGCGCTTTAAGTTTAGGGATAAGCTCAGCAATACGGTCGTGCGGGATTTCGGTGATATCCAGTTTGATGTAGCTGGTAAAGGGCAAAAACGCATCCCAGCGACCATCCAAATCGTAATCATCCAGGGCAATGGGATAACCCAGCCCGCGGATATGCTTACAGGCTGCCAGAATAGCGTCATTGACACCGATGGTTTCGACCACTTCAATAACCACACTGTTAGCATCCAGCGATGTCGGGAATCGGTACATCAGGGTATCCCGGTGAAAGTTAATAAACGCCAGCTTGTCACCGGTGATTTCTTCAATACCCAGGCTCAGGTGTGTGGATGTAAGAATCTTTGATGTGGCTTCATCTGGAGGGATATCCGGAAAGCAGTTATCTTCGCCGTTACGGAATAACAGCTCATAAGCAAATACATCCTTGTTTGCATCAAAAATAGGTTGTCTTGCTACATAGGCAAACATGCAAACCCCAAAGGTACAGCGTTTTACTTAAGTGGTGTCCGGCAAGCACGTCCGAACGCATTTTTACTACGACTAATGACCTGTAGAAGACACACTATCGTAATATAGTAGATGTAGTATAGTGTCATTCTTTCGGTTGGAAGAAAAATGAACTTTCGTATGAAAATACGGTCTTGATATCAGCGAAACCGTCCCAACATAGACTGTTTGGCTATATCTAACATTGTTAAGGTATCGCGCAATCCTGGCTCCTTTGTTATACTGTGTGCCTGTTATGAATGAGGTGATTATGAGCGAAAACATGCAATCCATGGCCTTGTCAGTGCCTCACAGCGGTAGCATCGAAGGCTACATCCAGGCGGTGAGCAGCATTGATATGCTGAGCGCAGAGGAAGAGCGTGAACTGGCGTTGCGGTTACGTGAAGACGACGATCTGGAAGCCGCACGCAAACTGGTTATGTCGCACCTTCGCTTTGTTGTACATATTGCTAAATCATATTCAGGATATGGCCTGCCGCAGGCAGACCTGATCCAGGAAGGTAACATTGGTCTGATGAAAGCCGTCAAGCGTTTCGACCCGTCAGTGGGTGTGCGTCTGGTGTCTTTCGCAGTTCACTGGATTAAAGCCGAAATTCACGAGTTCGTGCTGAAAAACTGGCGCATCGTAAAAGTTGCCACGACCAAAGCTCAGCGCAAACTGTTCTTCAACCTGCGTAAGGCTAAGAAGCGCCTTGGCTGGTTTACTCATGACGAAGTTCAGACCGTAGCGAACGAGCTGGGTGTCAGCACCAAAGAAGTGCTGCAGATGGAAGCACGCATGAGTAGTCAGGATCAGGCATTTGATCTGAGCGCTGATGACGATGACAGCGGCAGCTTTGCCCCGGTACAGTACCTGGAAGACAAGTCTGCAGATGTGGAAACTGAAATCATCAACCAGGACTGGGATGCAAACGCCAGCAAGCGTCTGTATTCAGCAATCAAAACACTGGATGAGCGGTCGCAGGACATCATCGAAACCCGCTGGTTAGCAGACACTAAAATTACACTGCAGGACCTGGCCGATAAGTATCAGGTGTCAGCAGAGCGCGTTCGTCAGATTGAGAAGAATGCGATGAAAAAGCTGCAGGCAGCTATGGTTGCCTGATAGCAAACTAAATTAAAAAAAGCGCCTGGTGGCGCTTTTTTTATGTCTGTAGTCAGGATAAAAAAGTAGCCAGAAGAGGGGAGCTACTTTTTACTATTGTCAGGCAACACCCAGTATACGCCTTTAAATTCAGCGACGGGGTTATCACCGTCAAGTATCTCTACTTCCAGTTTCAGGCAGCATTTTTTGCCTTTTTCCAACGGTGAAAACTTGCCGCTCAGTGTTTCGATATTGCAGATAGCACGGGGCTTCATGGTGATCGGCTTATGGTAGTGAATATCACCGTCGCCCAGCACAATGTCGCCACTGAGTTTTTTCTCTTTCAATTGCAGGAAGATCATGCCCCAGCCGGTGAGGGTGGCCAGTGAAAAAATACTGCCGGCAAACATGGTGCCGTGAATATTGATGTTTTTATTCAGCGAAGCGCGGGTTTCCAGCGTTCTGCCTGAATACTGGTGCAGGCGAATCCCCATATGTTCGGTGATGGGGATCGTGTCGGTCCAGGTATGCTGAAGCTCTTCACACCATTTCGGGTGTAATACCAGGCTGTCGGTGACAGCCAGCTTTTTCACCATTTGCTGGCGTTTCAGCAGACCCAGTTCGTTAGGGGCTTCCCGCTCAATCACAAACCCACAGGCTTTGAAAAAATCAATCGAGGTTTCCCGGCTATTGGTGACGGCCCGCACAGCGCCCTGTTCCCGGGCGACGTTTTCAAGTGCGCCCAGCATCATCTGACCAACGCCTTTGCGCTGGTGGTCAGGATGCACCGCAATATGCCTTATCTGCGCTTCTTCCGCAGTATTAAGGTGTACCCGTCCGGTCGCCACGATATTGCCGTGGCCGTCTACAATCATCCGGTGTTCGGCTACCTGCTCGTATTCGTCTTTTTCTGATCCGGGAGGAAAATTCCACGGCTGGCGCAAGTGCTGCCAGCGAAACTGATAGTACGCGTCAAAGGCTTCGTCGGAATCGGGCGTGACTACTTTATAAACCATGTATGGCTCTGCTGTGTCGAAACTGACCCTCATTTAACCTTATGCGCGACAGGCTAACAAGGGCAAGCTGAGGGAATTAAAACTGAAACTGGAACGTGACCGGGCCATCGTTAACCAGGGACACCTGCATGTCTGCGCCAAACTGTCCCGTCTGCACCGGCAGGCCGGCTTGTCTGGCGGCGCTGATTAGCTGTTCATACACTGCCTGGCCGTGTTCGGGTGTGGCGCCACGGGAAAAGCCAGGACGATTACCCTGCTGGGTATCTGCAACGAGGGTAAACTGCGAGACAATCAGCACCTCTCCATTGATCTGCTGAACATTGAGGTTCATTTTGCCGTTCTCGTCAGAAAAAATGCGATAATTGGCTAGTTTTCTGACCATTTTTTCTATTTGCGCCGGCCCATCGTCTTTCTCTACCCCTAATAAAAGGAGCATACCCTGCCCGATGCGGCTGATTTCCTGCCCGTCAACACTGACACTGGCAGACGACACGCGCTGAATTAGTCCAATCATACCTGCGACTCCATGATGAACCTGGCCATATCCCGGGAAGCCCTGCACAGAGCATAGGCAATGCCTGGCTCGGAGGTGCTGTGGCCGGCATCAGGAATAATCTGAAGCTGGCTGTTACTCCATGCTTTGTGCAGCGAATAAGCGGCTTCCATTTTGCAAATGACATCGTAACGACCCTGCACAATTGTGCAAGGGATATGGGCAACACGGTGGATGTTCTCAAGGATGACATTTTCGGGGATGAAGCAGCGATGGCCGAGGTAATGACATTCCAGGCGGGCCAGACTGGTCATCAGCTGAACCGGATAGTGTGCGGTCACATCGCCGGTGCCCGGCGGCAGTGTGAGCCGGGACAGACGCTCTTCCCAGACATACCAGCGCTTGAGTGCGGCAAGCCGGTGTACGTCATTATGTTTGTCCTCGAATGCATCGTGATACCAACTGCACACATTGTCGCTGGTTAGTGGCGCGGGAATACCTTCGATAAACTGGGCATAATGGTCTGGAAACAGCGCCGCAGCCCCGCCTTCAGGTGCCAGAAACCAGTCACGATCTTCCTGACGGCCAAGAAAAACACCGCGCAGGATGACGCCAGAGACGGTGTCGGGCGCATCCAGTGTCGCCAGTATCGCAAGCGTTGCGCCCCATGACCCGCCAAAGATAACCCAGTGATTAATGTTCAGGTGACGCCGCAACAGCGATATGTCGCTGATAAGGTGACCTGTGGTGTTATTTTCGAGACTGCCAAACGGCGTCGAGCGACCACAGCCTCGCTGTTCAAACCCAATCACATGGTATTTTGACGTATCAAAAAAGCGTCGGTAGTTAGGCGCGAGACCGGCTCCCGGGCCACCGTGAATAAAAAGAACCGGGATCCCGTCCGGGTTGCCACTTTGCTCATAATGGAGTGCATGCCCGTCGCCGGTGTCCAGCATGCCGGTATGAAAAGTGCCCGTGTCGGGGTAAAGTCGTTTCATTTTATGTCTATTCGTTGTGCAGGGGCTATATTTGTTTTAGGTTATAGTCTTACACTACTCAATCATAATTTGTGAATAATTGCGAGGATGTCAGCATGGCAGGACAGGGTTCAGGTGGAAACGTTTTAGCAGCAATCTGTAACTTTTTTATACCCGGCTTGGGTCACCTGGTACAGGGACGCATTTTGGGTGCGCTGTTTTACTTTATTTCAGTTGGCGTTTGCTACGCGCTGGCTGCAACCGTAGTACTGGCGATTGTGTTCTGGCCGTTAGGCATCATCCTGCATCTGGCCAGCATTATCAGTGCCGCACGGTATCGTTCCGGGGACGCAGTCTGATGACGCTGGCTCGCTGGTGTGTGCTGCTGGCGCTAAGCGCACCTGCGCTCTCTGGCTGCCAGTCAGCTTATTATGCTGCCTGGGAAAAGGTTGGGGTGGAAAAGCGCGACATCCTGGTTGACCGTGTTTCGGACGCAAAAGAATCTCAGGAGGAGGCGCAGGAACAGTTCAGCTCGGCGCTCGAAGAGTTCAGTGCACTGATCAATTTTGACGGCGGCGAACTGGAGCGGGTCTATGATGCACTGAGTGCGGAATATGATGACAGTGTCGCGGCCGCAGATGAGGTCAGTTCACGTATCGACAAGGTGGAAAGTGTGGCGAATGCGCTGTTTGAAGAGTGGGAAAACGAACTTGAACAGTATCAGAGCGCGTCACTCAAACGCGAAAGTGCTCAGAAACTGCGGGATACGCGTCGGCGTTACCAGAGTATGCTGGACGCCATGCGCCGCGCAGAGAGCCGGATGCAGCCTGTGCTGACGGCGCTGAATGATAATGTGCTGTATTTAAAGCATAACCTTAATGCCAGTGCGATTGGCGCCCTGCAGGGTGAACTGGCGACCATTCAGAATGATGTGTCCCGACTGGTGAATGAAATGAAAGCGGCGATAGCCGAATCAGATAAATTCATTGCTTCCATGCGCTAACGCAGCATACTTCGACTTAACAAGGCTGGCCTTTGCCAGCCTTTATTTTTCCGGAATTTTGCGGTTTTCATCATCCGTGTCGTCGTGACCAAAGGTGTCATCCAGACTGCAGGTAAATTCTGCACCGAGCAGCACGACTATCCACGACAGGTAGACCCACAAAAACAGGATAGGCACAACGGCCAGGGCACCATAGATAACCTGATATGACGGGAAATTGGTGACATACAGCGCAAAGCCCGCTTTGGTGCCTTCAAACGCAAGTGTCGCCAGTACCGCGCCACCCAGGGCATACCGGGGCTTAACGCGCTGGTTTGGTACCAGCATATACAAAATGATAAAAGCCAGCAGGGCGGCGAAACTGGGGACCAGTTTCAGCATAAAGGTACCAAGACCCGGTGTATATTCCTCGGCAAATGCAGCCAGACCGGTCAGATAGGAAGACACCACAACACTGGAGCCTATCAATAGCGGGCCAAGGGTGATCACCATCCAGTAGATGGCCAGCGTATAAATAGTGGGACGGTCACTGGGTGTGCGCCAGATGCGGTTAAGGGTCTTATCGACGTTGGAAATCAACAGCAGTGCCACAATCAGCAGCGACAGAATACCGATAGCCCCCATCTCTGACGCGTTGCCGACAAAGTCACGCATATAGTCGCTGACAACATCGCCAGCGGTCGGAACAAAGTTATCAAAGATAAAGCTTTCGAGTTTGGCGCGTACCGACTTAAATGCCGGGAAGGCCGACATAATGGTGAACGTAACCATGATAAAAGGTACCAGCGATAACAGGGTTACGTAGGCCAGATGCCCCGCCGAGACCGCAATCTGGTCGCGCTTACAGCGAGCAATAAACGTGCGGCGAAATTCGGCAAGAACAGGCAGTCCCTGCTTAACCTTGTCTTTAAACTGCTCAATGTCCAACGGGTCGGTCCTTGTTTGAATAACCTTTCTTTTAAGAATGGTATACCGCTGGAGCGGTTATCGGCAAAGTTTTTTAACCGGATTAGCCACGCACCCCCAGCATATGGCAAATGGCATAGCTTAGTTCGCTGCGGTTTAACGTATAGAAATGAAAGTGCTTCACGCCCTCTTTGGCTAACACCTTGACCATGTCCATCGCAATGTTGGCGCCAATCAGGTTACGGGTGGTCTGGTCGTCCTCATCCAGTCCTTCAAAGTGTTTATGCAGCCAGCCGGGCACATGGACGTTGGTGAAACCGGCGAACTTAATGAGGGTCTGGTAGTTGGTTACAGGCAGGATCCCCGGCACAATATCCAAATCAATACCGGCTGCCGCAGCGCGGTCGCGGAAGCGCAAAAAAACACTGGTGTCGAAGAAAAACTGGGTGATTGCCTCACTGGCCCCTGCTTCTGCTTTGCGCTTCAGGTTGAGCAGGTCGAACTGGGCATTCGGGGCTTCGGGATGCTTTTCCGGGTACGCCGCCACTGAAATGTCAAAGTCGGCAACGTCTTTTAACAGGGCCACCAGGTCAGAGGCATACATATCGGTTTTGGTAACACCCTGGGGCAGATCGCCACGTAACGCAACAATACGACGTATGCCGGAATCCCAGTAATCGCGTGCAATCTGCTGCAACTCTTCTTTCGACGCGTCGACACACGTAAGGTGTGGTGCGGCGGCAACACCCGTTTGCTGGTGGATGCGCTTGACGACGTCATGGGTGCGATCACGCTCACCGCTGTTGGCTCCATAGGTGACTGACATATAGCTGGGCTTCAGGGGCGCAAGACGTTCAACCGACTTCCACAGGGTCTTCTCCATCTGCTCAGACTTTGGCGGGAAAAATTCAAACGACACGTCAATATCGCGCAGTTCTGACAAAGACTGGTTGAGTGCGTCCACACCCTGAGCATAAGACACCATAACGAAACCCTTCATAGACGTTTAGACGTCTAAACTAATTAATATATGTCTAGACGTCAAGCGGTTTACACTGCTCAATTGACCTTTTCTGTGCATTGTTTAAAATTTCACAAAATTAAAACAAACAAAAAAGCAGGCAACCTAATGGCAAAATGGAATGGTAAGTATATTCATCCCTACGCGGAGCACGGGAAAAAGAGTGAGCAGGTAAAGAAAGTTACCGTGTCCATTCCTATTAATGTGCTGAAGGTGCTGACCGACGAGCGCACGCGCAGACAAATTAACAATCTGCGTCATGCAACCAATTCGGAATTATTGTGCGAAGCGTTTTTGCATGCGTTTACCGGTCAGCCGTTGCCCAGTGACGACGATTTACGCAAAGACAACCCCAACCGCATTCCGGCCGAGGCCAGAAAGATTATGCAGGAGATGGGACTGGAGCTGGAAATTGAACAGGAAAATGGCCCGGACTAATACCGGGCCTTTTTATAACTACGATCAGTCCTGCTGGTACGAGGCCGGCAGGGTATCGAGTCGGGCGACACCCGAATCTATCGCCGCTTTTGCTACCGCAGTCGCAATACGCGAACACAAACGCGGATCCATCGGTTTAGGAATAATGTAGTGTTTACCAAAGGTCAGTGATTCACTCTTACTGGCTTTCAGCACCTCTTCAGGAACCGGCTCCTTTGAAATAGCGCGGATCGCCTCAACCGCCGCCACCTTCATTTCGTCGTTTATTGCGGTTGCCCGCACATCCAGTGCACCACGGAAAATAAACGGGAAGCACAGGACATTGTTAACCTGATTCGGATAGTCTGAGCGGCCTGTCGCCATAATCAGATCATCGCGTACGGCGTGAGCCAGCTCCGGCTTGATTTCCGGATCCGGGTTGGAGCAAGCGAACACGATGGGGTTTTCCGCCATCAGCGCCAGCGTCTCTGGCGGCAGTACATCCGGGCCAGACACACCTACAAAGATATCTGCACCTTCCATGACATCGTCGAGGGTGCGCTTGTCAGTATTGTTGGCAAACAGTTTTTTGTGTTCAGTCAGATCGTCGCGGCGGGTATGGATAACGCCTTTGCGATCAAGCATGTAGATACGCTCGCGCTGTGCGCCACATTTTATCAGCAGTTCCATACAGGCCACGGCTGCCGCACCGGCTCCCATACAGACAATGGTCGCGTCTTCAATTTGCTTACCCTGAATTTCGAGGGCGTTCAGCATACCGGCGGCGGTGACGATGGCGGTGCCATGCTGATCATCATGAAACACCGGAATGTTACAGCGGCGAATAAGTTCCTGCTCAATCTCAAAACATTCCGGCGCTTTGATATCTTCTAAGTTAATACCGCCAAAGGTGTCAGCAATGTTTGCGACGGTATTAATGAATTCTTCAGTGGTGCGGTGTTTGACTTCGATATCAATAGCGTCCAGTCCTGCAAACCGTTTAAACAGCAGTGCCTTGCCTTCCATGACCGGTTTTGACGCAAGCGGCCCGAGGTTGCCCAGACCAAGGATAGCTGTACCGTTACTGATCACCGCAACCATGTTGCCTTTGGCGGTGTACTGGTAGGCCAGATCCGGATCATCGGCAATTTCGCGCACCGGCTCGGCTACGCCCGGACTGTATGCCAGTGCCAGGTCGTCAACACTGTCGGCGGGTTTGGAAAGTTCGACGCGAATTTTGCCCGGGGTAGGTTTAGCATGATAATCAAGCGCGCGTTGTCTGAAGTCTGACATGGGTAAGCGTATCCTTTTTGTAGGGTTGAGGTGTTTGCTTTTTCGGCAATGCCAGTGTTGTTATTGTTTATTATTGGCGATGACAGTGCTGAAAACCGTACCTGATGCTGCCTCATCAGGCCAGGCGGCGTGAACTCTACCATGCAGTATTCACCAGACATATCTGATCAGCGACTGACATCACTAATCTAATAGACTGGTGTCAGGAAAACCAGCGAGATCTGCGAATAGCTGATATAAATTTTATTTATGCAAAATGGTTTTGCTATATAGGAAATGTATCTGATGACGTGATGGATGAACGGGCACAAAAAAAGCGCCCTGAAGGCGCTTTTTTGATGATACAGCCGGACTTATTTTTTGCCCAGTGCACCAAAACGTTTCTTGAAGCGGTCAACACGACCACCAGTGTCAACGTTACGCTGCTTACCAGTGTAGAACGGGTGACACTCTGAACATACGTCCAGGTTGATGTCTTTGCCCATGGTAGAGCGAATTTTCATTACGTTACCGCAAGAACAGGTTGCAGTAATTTCGTTGTAATCAGGATGGATACCTTGTTTCATGGGATACCTCATACAAAAGGCCGTATCGCTATCCAGCCCGAAGCTGAACACCATACGTAACAATATTTTCATACAAGGCTCTGCTAAGGTGTAACAGAGGCCTTGCCGTAAAGAGCGGCGCATATTAATGTATGGCGCCTTAATAATCAAGTGAATTGTCTGTGATTTGCACAGTGCGTCAGCCACGCAAAGACAGGCGGTGACAACCGGTTATCTGCCTGCCATACAAGGATAAATGACGATGCACTATCTCGACGTAGCGGTGCCTGTTCCGCTGCGCCAGACCTTTACCTATACCACCGATAAACCGCTGTCGCCGGGCGTGCGGGTGCGTGTGCCTTTTGGGCCGCGCTCGCTGGTCGGCGTGGTGCTGGGGCCCGGTAAAAAGCCCGAAGACGACAAGGTGACTATTAAGGCGGTGATTGAGGTGCTGGACGTTGTGCCGGTGTTGTCGGACACCATGCTGAAGCTGGCAGCGTGGCTGTGGCAGTATTACCACCACAGTCCGGGCGACGTGCTGCATACCATGCTGCCCGTGCGCCTCAGAAAGGGCGAGCCAAACCAGCTTGCGACGCAAAGTTGGGTGTCGCTGACCGACGCCGGACAGCGGGAAGACAGTGCGTCACTGTCGCGCGCACCAAAACAACTGGCCTGTATCGCGGCCTTGCGTGATGGCCCTCAGCTCAAAAGTTCGCTTAAACTCATCGTGTCTGATGCGGTCATTAGTGCGCTGAAAGACAAGCACTTCATCACCGAAAGTGAAGTGGAAAAGGCGCCAGTAGAGAAGGCCTGGCTCGACGCCATGCAGATTGGCGCCAAGCCTGTCCCTGATAAACAGCAAGCGGTCGCCATTGCGGCCCTTAATCAGCAAACTGGCTTTGCGGTCAGTCTGCTTGAGGGTGTAACCGGCAGTGGCAAAACGGAAGTGTATCTGCAGGCCATCGAACGTGTACTGGCGGCGGGCCGACAGGTTCTGATCCTGGTGCCGGAGATAGGACTGACACCACAAACGGTGGCGCGCTTTCAGGCACGCTTTTCGATAGAAATTGGTGTGCTGCATTCGCAGTTGAATGATGCAGAACGCCTGTCGGTATGGCAACGGGCGCAGGGCGGCGAACTGGGTATTATCATTGGTACCCGTTCTGCCATTTTCACCCCGCTTAAATTCCCCGGTATGCTGATTGTTGATGAAGAGCATGACGACTCTTTCAAACAGCAGGACGGGCTGCGCTATCACGCGCGTGATTTTGCAGTCATGCGCGCTAAGGAGGAGGGGATCCCCCTTATCCTCGGCACTGCGACGCCGTCTCTGGAAACGCTGAACAATGCGTTGTCGGGGCGTTACGCCCATTTAATCCTGACCGAACGGGCGGGTGGTGCCCGTCATACCCATCAGCAGGTGCTTGATGCCCGCGATCAGGCAATTCGCCATGGTATTGCTGACGGGATGCTGGGGATCATGCGATCGCATCTCGACAAGGGCAATCAGGTGCTGGTGTTTGTGAATCGACGCGGCTATGCCCCCGCGCTGCTGTGTCATCACTGTGGTGAGTCGGTAATGTGTCCGCGTTGTGATCGTCCCTACACGGTACACCGCGCCCAGCGTTATCTGCAGTGCCATCATTGCGCTGGCACACGGGCCATTCCCAGACAGTGTGAGTGCTGTCAGTCCGGTAAACTGGTGACCGCGGGGGTCGGTACCGAGCAGGTTGAGGCCGGGCTGGCTGAGCTGTTTCCGCAGGCCAGACAGGTTCGGATTGACAGCGATGCGGTGCGCGGTAAAGGCAAGCTGCAGGCAACGCTGGATGCGATAAACCGACAGGAATATCAGCTGCTGGTGGGCACGCAGATATTGTCCAAAGGGCACCATTTTCCGCATGTGACGCTGGTGGTGGTGCTTGACTGTGACGGTGCGCTGTTCAGTGGCGATTTTCGAGCGCCCGAGAAGCTTGGACAGCTGGTCACCCAACTGGCGGGGCGTGCCGGGCGGGCAAGTAAACCGGGGGAGATGTGGCTGCAAACCCATAACCCCGACCATCCCCTGCTGCAGGATCTGATTCACAACGGCTACAGCCATTTTGCCCGGCAGGCGCTGGAAGAGCGCAAAATGGCTGGGTTACCGCCGTTTGCCAGTCAGCTTATCATTCGGGCAGAAGCCAATAACGCGGGCCTGGCACATGATTTTCTGGCGGATGTGAGGGCTGTGTTGCAGCGTGTCGATGCGACATCACAACTACAGGTAGCCGGTCCGCTGCCGGGTCTGATCGAAAAGCGTCAGGGCCGGTATCGCTTTATGCTGGTGCTCAGCCACCATAAACGTGCGCCGTTACATCAGGCGGTGCGTCATGCGCTGCCGGCGATCAGTGCACTACCGCTGGCATCGAAAGTGCGCTGGTCACTGGACATCGACCCACAGGACTTTAGCTGAGTGCAGGCAGACGGACGGAAAGCGTATCCAAAAACTCGCCGTTAACCCAGTAAGAGTCTCTCCTTGCCGCTGAGGGTTTCCGAACCCACTGACTCTCCTGCTGACCGTCGGCTATGCTACCGATGGCGATGAATGAGCAGCTTTTACCGGAAATAACGGGTACACTACGGCTGTTAATCCGAGGTTCGTTATGGCAGCGTATGAGGCCATAAACAGTATGTTGTAAAGAGGATATGTGCCGGATATGGCTCAACGAGATTATGTATCCCGTGGTCGTGCGCCACAGAAGAAAAATAATAAAAAGCCGCAATCAAAAGTGAAACCGTCAACCCCCGTCGCGTCATTTCCAATAGCTCGCCTGGTGGTGGTGCTGGTATTGCTGGTGGGCTTTGCCGTGTTTTTATGGAATATCAAAGATGCGTCAGACACCAGGCCGGATGCACCGGTACAGCAAACGACTAAGGTGGCCGAAGATGAGTTGCCTGAATTACCTGAGGAAGAGTGGGAATACATCAAGACCCTGCCCGGTTATGAAGTCGAAGTTGAGGTAGAAGAGCAGGAAGCGTCAGACAAGCGCTACCTGATGCAGTGCGCATCATTCAGAACCCGCGCGCAGGCCGAAGAGATGAAAGCCAAAATTGCCTTCCAGGGGCTGGAGGCGCAAATCCGTCCAAGCTCTGGCGCTAATGGAGACTGGTTCCGGGTTATCTTAGGGCCGTTTGATTCCAAGCGTGACGCCGAGCGTGCCAAACACAGTCTGCGTAAAGTAAATATTTCAACCTGTCAGATTTGGTACTGGAATTTGTAGCGCGGAGGAGCTGGTGGGGCTCTCCAACCGCATCCCTGCGATTGGAAGGTTTAAGATTGAAACAGCCCCACCTGTCTCACGTACACGAACTTTTGTCATAGTGAACTAATGGAGTGCGTTATTCAGGCCAGGCATTAGTTCGCCAATGCTCTTGAAATTTGCCCCATCCACCCCACCTTCTGTTCATTGAGAATAAATTGGTTAGTGGCCTTATGCTGCTGCACCCAACCATAATGGGGAAGATACGTGACTACGATAGTTTCTGTCAGACGAGATAATCAGGTGGTGATGGCCGGTGACGGTCAGGTATCACTGGGTAATACGGTAATGAAAGGGAACGCCCGTAAGGTGCGTCGGCTCTACAACAATAAAGTGCTGGCTGGCTTTGCTGGCGGCACGGCAGACGCCTTTACGCTGTTTGAGCGGTTCGAAGCCAAACTGGAGGCGCACCAGGGACATCTGACCCGGGCGGCGGTGGAACTGGCTAAAGACTGGCGCACTGATCGCATGTTGCGTCGTCTCGAAGCCCTGCTGGCCGTGGCCGACGAGACCGCTTCATTCATTATTACCGGAAACGGTGACGTGGTGCAGCCAGAGCAGGATCTGATCGCCATTGGTTCTGGCGGGCCTTATGCGCAGGCTGCGGCGACGGCCTTGCTGGCAAATACCGCATTGTCGGCCAGGGAAATTGCGGAGAAAAGTCTGAGCATTGCCGGTGATATCTGCGTATACACCAATCACAGTCAAACCATAGAAGTTCTGGATTACTAAGCTGGCTGCATACGCAGTCCGCTGCTGGCATTCGTCAGAGAGTTAAGTAAGGGTTTTGCATGTCTGAAATGACACCAAGAGAAATAGTACATGAGCTTGACCGTCACATTATCGGTCAGCAACAGGCCAAACGTGCCGTGTCCATCGCGCTGCGTAACCGCTGGCGTCGAATGCAGCTTGAGCCAGAGCTGCGCCAGGAAGTGACACCAAAGAATATCCTGATGATTGGCCCTACCGGGGTAGGTAAAACCGAAATTGCCCGCCGTTTGGCAAAGCTGGCCAATGCGCCGTTCATCAAAGTCGAAGCAACGAAATTCACTGAAGTGGGTTATGTCGGTAAGGAAGTCGAGTCGATTATTCGTGATCTGGCTGACATCGCGGTGAAAATGACCAAAGAGCAGGAAATGCAGAAGGTGAAGTACCGCGCCGAGGAAGCGGCGGAAGAACGGATCCTGGATGTTTTACTGCCACCCCCCGAAGATGTGTGGGGTAATAAGGAAGAGGTGGAAGATCGCGGTACCCGCCAGAACTTCCGCAAAAAGCTGCGGGAAGGTGCGCTGGACGACAAAGAAATTGAAATTGACGTTGCACTGCCACAAATGGGTGTTGAGATCATGGCACCGCCGGGCATGGAAGACATGACCAGTCAGTTGCAGAGTATGTTCCAGAACCTGTCTGGCTCGCAGAAGAAAAAGAAAAAGCTGAAAATTAAAGAAGCCTACAAACTGCTGGTTGAGGAAGAAGCCGCGCGTCTGGTGAATCAGGAAGATCTGAAAGAGAAAGCCCTCGAAGCCGTTGAGCAGCACGGTATTGTGTTTATCGACGAAATTGACAAGATTTGTAAGCGCGAAGGCAACACCTCCGGTGACGTATCCCGTGAAGGCGTGCAGCGCGACCTGCTGCCGCTGGTGGAGGGCTCAACCGTCTCGACCAAGCATGGCATGGTCAAAACTGATCACATTCTGTTTATTGCCTCTGGCGCATTCCAGATGAGTAAACCGTCTGACCTTATCCCTGAGCTGCAGGGGCGCCTGCCTATTCGTGTTGAGCTTCAGGCGCTGAAAGTAGAAGACTTCAAGCGTATTCTGACTGAACCGAATGCGTCCCTGACAGCGCAGTATATTGCCCTGATGAAAACCGAAGGCGTAGACATTCAGTTTGAGGAATCGGGGATCCAGCGCATTGCTGAAGCAGCCTGGCAGGTGAACGAGCGCACCGAAAATATCGGTGCACGCCGATTGCACACTGTACTGGAGCGTCTGATGGAGGATATCTCGTACGACGCATCGGAAAAATCCGGTCAGTCTGTCGTGATTGACGAGAAATACGTCAACGATCATCTTGAATCACTGGTCGACAACGAAGACCTGTCCCGCTTTATTCTCTAACGCGGGTAACCTCTGTACCGCCGGGGGCGGTGCAGAGGCTTTTGCCGGGGCTGCTGCCGAGGCTGTTGCTGTCAGCAGCTTCAGTAACCGCCCGGTCAGATCCAGCCCCGTGGTGTTCTCCACATAAAGAAAATACGGGCAGGGGTTGGCCTCAAGAAATACATACTCGCCTGCTGGCGTCAGTCGCCAGTCAATAGCACACCAGTACATACCAAAAGCCTCGCAAATTTGCACTGACAAGGCGTTGATGCGCGGTGGTACGCGGGTGGTGACTGGTGTCACATGCTGGTCAGTACGATAATCCACGTCATCACTGTCTAACTGAATATGCACGGCCTCACTGCCAAACACATAGGTGCGAATATTGGTGCCGGGAACAAACACCTGGAGGGTCACCGGTGCCTCTGAAAGATGACGTTTCACAGCAGCGGCAGAAGTGCGCTTGGCGGTTGTACCGCCTTTCACCGGCTTTATGATCAGCGCGCCCGAAGACTGACAAAACACGTTAGCCTGGGCCGGCGCATTGCCTGTCCAGGTGGACGGAATTGTCGCACCCAGCCGGTAAGCATGCATAAGCTGAACGGGTTTGCACTGATGGTATTGCAGCGCACCCAGCGGGTTAATCCATCGCGTGTCGGGCAGCAGAAACCAGCTGTGCAGGGCGCTGGCCGTATTTGGCGCGTGGAGGGATGTGTTGCTGTGTACTGAGGCCGGTCTCGGCGTGCGATAGCGATGCCAGTACACACTGTGAATGTCAGAAAGACACACTGTCTTATCGTTAAAAACAATCTCGCCATCTCCTGTCGCCGGGTTCATGGACAGGCGCCAGGCATGGCCAAAGTCAGCAGTATCGGCTATCACCGGCGTTGCTCCGCTGGCAGCAATTGCACTGTGCATATGGCGCACCTGCGGGTCATTGTGTTCCCCCAGTATGACAATTAGCATGATGGTGGCTCCTGCGAATGTAAAAAGGCGGACCGGCGTGACCGCCGGTCCACAAGCGGCTCAGTAAATGTCATAGGGGATCTCACCCCCGTCCTCGCCAATCGCCTGGGTAACATAGACCGGAGGCTCAACGGGTGAGAGATCCTTGGGGTAAGGGAAAGGAATGTGACCAGCGGCACCAGTGATGTTGCTGATTTCCTCGTCGTTCAGGGGCATTGTGGTTGTTGTAGCAGACATGTGTTTCTCCTTGTCCTGGTTCAGGCGTCATTGCCTGGTTTTACAGCCGGTATGGCTGAAGCGTTATGTTGCGCTGTGGTTAAGCCGCAGACTGCGGCTGATACAGCGAACGAAAATAAGCAGCCATAAGTGCTGCGCGGTTAGGGATGGCCAGTTTCCGGTAAATATTGGCGCAATGAAATTTCACGGTGCGTTCGCTGATGAACAGGTGTGAAGCAATGCGCTTGTTTGGCAGGCCTTCCATAATTTTATGTGCCACCTGCAGTTCGCGTTTTGATAACGACGACAGCGGCAGGGCGTTTGAGGTTGAGTTGTCCATAATCATCTCCTTAGGGTTATAAAGTTTCTGCTATACCGGGTACGGCAGAAGGTGTGCGTAACACCAGCGAACCGTTGCATAGTTCATATACAACGTCCGCCATCGCAATGGTCTGTGGCCGGTGCGCCACAATAATTCGTGTCAGGTCCAGTTGTTTCAGGTTCTGGTTTATGCGCTGCTCGTTGGTGGTGTCCAACTGACTGCTGGCTTCATCAAGAAACAGCACAGCAGGTTCGCGGTAAAGAGCCCGGGCAAGTAACAGGCGCTGGCGCTGTCCGCCCGACAGCGCACTGCCCATGTCACCCACCAGCGTCTGATATTGCATAGGCATCGCCATAATGTCGTCATGCAGACAGGCCAGTCGGGCAGAGGCCACGACCTTATTGATGTCGGGCTGTTCATCAAAGCAGGTAATATTCTGAATGATGGAGCCGTTGAGACAGACATCGTCCTGCATGACCGAGGCAAACAACCGCGCGTGAGCCCAGGTTGGCGATACTTTAAGGTTGCCGAATGTGACCTGTCCCTGGGTCGGTGCGTAAAGTCCCATCAGACACTTGAGCAGCGTGGATTTACCACTGCCACTGGCGCCTACGATGGCCACCGTTGACCGTGGTGGGACATCAAGCTGAATCTGACTGAAAACGTCTGCCTCGGTGCTGCCATAACGAAACGTGAGGTTGTTAACACGCAGTGCCGACTGACGTGAGGGCGTGCATGCGTCTGTTGGCAGTGTGGTTTCAGGCAGGGTGACCGGAGTCAGCACAATGTCTGATAACCTGTCGAGGTGGACATGCAGCATGCGGTACTCGATCAGTTTATTCACCACACTGTCAAGCGCGCTGGTAAAGCGACTTTTATAGGCGATGAACGCGTAAAGCATGCCAACGGTGAAGGTGTTATCCATGACCAGCAGTGCCGCCAGATACACCACCAGAATATTCTCAAGACCAAACAGACACTGATTCAGGGTTGCTGCGCTGATATCCAGCCGCCCCAGTTTTACGTCGTTATTGAGTGTCTCCACTAGCAGGTTCTGCCACTGATGCTGACGATGATTTTCCTGCTGATAACGGCGCAGAGGCTGGATAGCACGTACAGACTCAATAAAGTGGCTTTGCTCGCTGGCCGCGCTGGCGATACGCTCGTTGGTGTGGCGTCTGACCAACGGAAGCAGTGCCAGTCGGGCGACAATGTAAAGTAGCACGGTGACCATTACCGTCAGGGTCAGCATTGGCGAATACAGCGCCATTACAATCAGTGTCAGCAGCGCCATAAGACCGTCCAGCATAACGGTGACAAACCCAACCGTAATAAACTCGCGGATATAGGCCAGTGAACTGAACCGTGAGACCAGGTCGCCGGTATGGCGTTTGGCAAAGTATGCGAGCGGCAGGTGGATAAGATGGCGAAAGACGTTCGCAGACATCTGCAACTGAAGCCGCGTTGACATCGACAAAATCAATAATTTACGCAGCACAGAAATGCCGGTCTCGAACAACAGTAACAGCACAAAGCCGAGTGCCAGTGTCAGCAGTAAGTCGTGATTCTGGCGCAGCAGTACGTCGTCAATGACGGTCTGTAAATAATAGGGTGAAGCGATGGCCGCCAGTTGCAGCAACCCCGACAGGATAAACAGGATGATCAGGCTGCGTTTAAGGCCGCTGATGCGCTGCCAGAAGTGAAACAGTGTCAGGCCGGGAGGTGGGCTGATGATTTCAAAATTCCGGCCTGGCGACAGCTCAAGTGCAATGCCGGTGAAATGTCGTGATGCGTCTTCTCGTGACAGGCGGCGACGGCCCAGTGCCGGATCATGAATCGTTACCCGGTCACCGCGCACATCCACCAGTACCACATAGTGCTGCATGTCCCAGTGCAGGATCGCAGGACGTGTCAGTCTGTCCAGATCTGCCAGCGACAGCTTTAATGCACGGCACTGAAGATGCAGACCGCCAGCAATATTAATCAGCGTTTGCAGCCCGGCCCCACGCATCGATACAGGGTATCGCTCGCGCAAGTCGTTAAGTCCGGTATGGTTTCCGTAAAATGCAGCGACCATGGCCAGGCAGGCCAGCCCACACTCGGCTGCCTCCGCCTGCAATATAATGGGAACCCGCGCAGACAGACCCGGTAGCCAGCGTGTGGGATTGTGGGAGAGTGTACCTGCCGGCGTCATTGGAACCGTCCTGTGATACTTAACAATGGTTCAAGCAGCCATTCAATCAGGGAGCGCTCACTTAAATTAACATCAGCGGAAAACGTCATGCCCGACTTCAGGGCGACCGGTTTACCGTAGGCCGAGATATGCATGTCTTCCAGCGATACCCGTACCAGGTAACCTGGCTCAGTCACCGATACCGGCGCGTCCGGCCAGTCTCCCGGCAGCACAATGCTGTCAGATATCATGCTGACGGTGCCTCTGGCTTGCCCAAATTTTTGGTAGGGGAAAGCATCGTAGCGCAGATCCACGCTCTGCCCGTGCTCGATAAATCCGGCGGCGTGCGCCGGAACAATAAGGCGTCCAATCAGGTCGGAAGATGCTGGTGTGATGGACAGGACAACCTGTCCGGGACTGACCTGCTGGCCCGGGAAAACATCAATGTGACTGATCGTGCCCGGACTGCTTGCCAGCACAACCTGCTGGGTCTGATTTTTCAGCTGAACGATGCGCTGCCTGAGTTCGCTGTGCTGATTGGCAAGTAACAAACTCTCTTTTGCCTGTTCATCGGGTAACTGTTTTAGTTGTTGCCGGATATTCACCAGCTCATGATGAAGGCGAGCCTCCTCACGCCCGGACTGACCCAGTTCCTGCTTCACCGTCAGCAGATCGGCTGAAATGCCGGATAACTCATGCCGGGGCAGATGCCCCTGACTGACCAGTTGTAAGGCCGCGTGATGCTTGCTGTTTAGGATGTCGAGACGCTGGCGGGTGAGCGTCAGAATGTGCGTGATTGCAGTGCGCTCTTCCTCTATCGCCGTGATGCGTTGTGTCAGTTGTTCGCGCTGCATGATATGCAACTGGTGCATATGCTGTTGTTGTTGCACTATACGTGTTGTCTGGCTTTGCAGCGCCTCCAGCTGCGCCTGGTTGGCACTGTCGCCGGTATCAATGGCATCGGGGGTGACAATACTGAATAGCCGGTCGCCCGCGACCACCTGATCGCCTTCGCTGACCCACAGTGCACTCAGATTACCGTAACGCTGCGCGTGCAGCCGTAACTGGCCAGCCGCAGGTTCAAGCCATCCGGTGACGGTAGTGTGGCGACGGTACTGGCTGGTAAATAAAAAATAGCCCAGTACCGCAATCCAGATCAGCAGGCAGCAGGTCAGCAGCGGGTAGTGCAGGCGTGGTGTCAACAGCACCTGTCCTGGTAACCGTTGTTGCTGATGATCCAGCGCCTGTTTTCTGAATAGTCCTTGTCGCATTCCTTTTCCTCAACGATGAAATGACGCGCTGTATCCGGCTAATCCTTCCGCTGGATAGCATGAAGTCCTTGGCATCCGCTCCCTGGCACCTCCTTCTTTGGCGCACCGGATACAGCCCTGCGTCGTCAGTGCCTTGACTGACAATGACAGCTTAGAACGGGGTGTGTTTAAGGACTTTTACTGCGGGGACAAAAAGAAAAAATATTGCCTGAAAGCGACGGTTTGGCTCAATTTTGATAATCCATGTCCTATATTTGCTATTTTTCGGAAACAGATGTTTGCGTTTACATGAATAAAATTAATACTGTTTTTATAACGCAAGGCTATGCTATAAATTTCAATGATGAGTGGTCTGACGTCACTCTTATCAAAAAATAACAACCTGTAGTGGAAGGAAGGACATGTTTGTACCCAGCATCTTATTAAAACAACTCTATACACACGGCAGCCTCACAAAAACCGAAGAGGGTGTCTCGTTCATGCTGAAAAACCGTCTCAAGGACGCCACCATCAAAGAGCTGCGATGGGTATCGATTGATGGTGAGAAAATTGATAGCGACAAAATTACCATGCAGGTTGGGCCGGGCGAATTGCTGTCGGTTGATGAGCTGAATGACAAGGGCGACGTTAAGTTTGACCTCAAACAGGTCATTACCTTCCACCTTAAACTGGACGCCTCTGCCAGCCATGAAAAGCGTAAAATCGGTATTTCGTTTGTGGCATCGCCGTTTGGTAAACTGAAATTTGAAGTCGAAGACAACATCACTGAACCGAGCTCACGGGGCGGCCATATTCCGCGTGATGACCATGACGATTATGGTGAGTCCATTATCAAGGAACGCCAGCGCTACTTTGAGAAGCAAAGCGGCGGCAAGGTGAACCATGTCGGCAAATATTCTATCGATCCGTCTGAGCTGAAAGGGAACATTGAACACTTTATTGGTGTGGCACAGGTACCGATGGGTATTGCTGGCCCGCTCAAAATTGATGGTGAGCATGCGAAAGGTGAGTTCGTGGTACCGCTGGCGACCACCGAGGGCACGCTGGTGGCTTCCTACAACCGTGGCATGAAACTGCTGAACATGAGCGGCGGCGTGAAAGCCACCGTGCAGGATGATGCAATGCAGCGTGCACCGGTGTTTGTTTTCAAAGATGCACGCGGTGCCCGCGACTTTGTGAAGTGGGTGAATGAAAACATGGACTCGATTCGCAAAGAAGCGGAGTCGACGACCAGTGTGGGCAAGCTCACTTACATTGATAACTTCCTGTCCAACAAGTTTGCGTTTCTGCGTTTTAACTACAAAACCGGTGATGCTGCAGGGCAGAACATGGTTGGCCGCGCGACGTTTGCAGCCTGTGGCTGGATCCTGGACCACTATGAAGGCATTGAAAACTTCTATCTAGAGTCTAACTTCGCTACAGATAAGAAAGCTTCGCAAATCAATATTATGCGCACACGTGGTAAGCGGGTTACTGCGGAAGCCACGATTAAGCGCGAACACCTGCTGTCTGTCATGCGGGTTGATCCTAAACAGATTGATTACCACGGCCGGGTGGCCGGTGTTGGTTCGTTCCTGTCAGGTGTGAATAACACCGGTCTGCATTCGCCAAACGGCATTACTGCCATGTTTATTGCGACCGGGCAGGACGTGGCGAACGTGTCTGAATCCTCGGCTGCAATCCTTTATTCTGAGCTGACCGACGAAGGCGATCTGTACCTGTCGATTACCATTCCTTCGCTGATTGTAGCCACCTACGGTGGGGGTACCGGCATTGGAACACAGAAAGAGTGTCTGGAGCTGCTGGGCTGTTATGGCCGCGACAAAGTCCACAAATTTGCAGAAATTGTGGCGTCAGTAGTATTGGCGGGCGAAATCTCGCTGGCCTCGGCCATCTCGTCGTCTGACTGGGTTTCATCGCACGAAGAGTACGGTCGCAACCGCTAAAACGCACCATACAACGGGAGTATTACCGTCTGAGCCTTATCATCGTGCTGGCAGGTTGGTGCGATGGGAGCAGAAGGTAATACTCTTTTTTTTATGCGTCGCTAAGCGGGATGAGATACGGGTCAGTCGCGCTGGTGGCAGGCCCGGTGTTCTTTTTATTAAACGGACGTTCGTTATGAAAGCAAGCCGTGGGGTGGCAAAAGCCGCCTTGTTACTGGCGGTGACATTCGTGTCGGGTGTCGTCAGCGCGACCGCCAGTGAAGCGCTGGATACCCCATGGGGACCTGCGCCGACAGTGCAGGCCGTATCCGGTACGTTAACGCCAGGTCAGGTTTATCGCGTACCCGCTAATCCGTCAGCCGGGTTTCATTTCCCATACTTTTTTACCGTGCCGCGCACGCTTAACGCAGGCTATCCCGTTTTGTGCAGCCCCAACAACGATGGGCAGGTTGGCATCCCGGCACCACAGCGCGATTACTTTGCCAGCATCCTCAATGAAGAGCTTCACAATGCGATGGGGAGTAAGCTGGGAGTGGTGGCGCTGACGCCATCGTTTCCGCGCCCGGCCTCAGAGCACAACGACAATCTTTATGTTCATGCATTAACACGTGCAGTTATTACCACACAAAAAACCGAGCTATATCGGGTCGACAGGCAACTGTTGGCGATGCAGGCTGATCTCAGACGTCAGCTTGCTGACGCCGGTATCAGTGTTTCCGACAGCTTACTGCTATATGGCTTCTCTGCCGCCGCTGACTTCGTCACCCGATTGACTGCACTGCATCCCGGGCGGGTAGAGGGTGTTGTAGCGGGTGGACTTGGCGGGTTGCCGATACTGCCTGTTTCACATCTTAATGGCGAATTACTCACCTACCCGGTTGGCGTCGGTGATTTTTACCAGATGGCGGGAAAGTCATTTGACGCCCCGGCGTTTTCGCAGACGCCCATGTTGATGGTCCAGGGCACCAATGATGAAAACGATTCTGTGCCGGAAGGCAGTGAACTGGAAGAGGAACAGCGGTTCAGTTCAGATTCGTACAGCTATCAGCAGGCGGTCTGGATTAATGCGCAGCTTGGATCTGTGCCAGTAAACCGGCTGCCACAGGTACGCGATGTTTATCAGTCGTTGGAGCCGGTCGATTTTGCCTTCGCTGAGCTTGCCGGAGAACGCGACACGGATAAAAAAATAAAGCCGTACGCTGTTTTTTTTGACTGCGTGTTGTCGCGTAGCGGCGCATGCGCGCATAAGATAAAAACGGAGATAGAAGCAGTGACTCCTGGGTTTAATTGAGTTATTTGCGGATAAAAAAAGGGGAGATAGCTCTCCCCTTTGATTTATCGGTAACGCTTAGTGTTCCCAGTGATATTTATGGGCTTTCGCGCTGATTTCACTGGCGGTCGCTTCTGGCATAAAGGTGGCGTTGTCCTCTTCAAAGAAGAACGGCGCACGCTGCGTTTTGCTGCCAACCTCATTCATCGTGGCGGCATCGTAAACACGACCGTTGATGACCGTGTAGGTCACGTACTCACTGCGACGAATATCGCTAAGCACGTCACCGTCGATGACCGCAAGATCGGCGAGCTTACCCGGCTCAATACTGCCGATGTCCTTACCCATGCCGAGGTGCTTCGCCCCGTCGATGGTAC
Source organism: Alteromonas nitratireducens (assembly GCF_040812025.1). Classification (NCBI taxonomy): domain Bacteria; kingdom Pseudomonadati; phylum Pseudomonadota; class Gammaproteobacteria; order Alteromonadales; family Alteromonadaceae; genus Alteromonas; species Alteromonas nitratireducens. Next base: position 30,908 of record NZ_JBFNPK010000013.1, on the reverse strand, counting down.
CGCCTCGCAGCGCTTCCCATGGGGTAAATCCACCCTGGTTCATCAGCCACAGTTCCCAGTGTGAGGCGAGACCTTCGCGCTGACCATGGGCGCCGATATGGACGCTTACGCCATTGTCACGCAGCGTTTTGGCATAACTGGCAACTTGAACGTGGTTATACTGGTTGTCAGGCGCAGTTGGTCTGCGAATCGCCCGCGAATCCAGCAGGAAAGACGGGGTGTAGCGCAGCAGACGCTCGTTTTTCCATACCTCAGTGCGATCATACCAGTATTCCTCACCCATCATGCCGCCGTACGACACAACAAACGTCGGGGTATAACCAAAGTCAGTTGCTTTCCACAGCTGCGTCAGGTCGTTGTAACCACGCTCAATCGGAATGCTGTGCTCCAGACCGGTATGACCATCAACCAGCATGGTCACGTTTTGCTGGAACTTACCACCGCCTTCCGGCACCACCATCATCTGCTGGTTTTTCGCTGCCCACAGGATCTGCTGGCGTTGATCTCGTCCGGGCTGGTTGTAGCTCTTCACCGAAATGGCTCCGCTTTCTTTCAGACGCTCAACGTGGAAGTACGCATCATCGTAGTTATTGACGATCGCTTTGTAACCCAGCGCTTCCGCGCCATACAGAATGGCACCAGTAGAATAGATCCGCGGCGCAACGATATCACCGCTGCGCTGCAGTTCAGCGGCGGCAAAAATTTCGGTCGTATCGTTGGACGGATCATGGATGGTGGTTACCCCAAACGCCAGGTTGGAGTACTGACTCCAGTTTTGTTGCGGGATAATTTCATTCCGGCCCTGTGCACCGTGCGCGTGCGCATCGACCAGACCAGGAATAATGGTCTTGCCGGTAGTGTCAATTTTCATGGCGCCGGACGGAATTTCGACCTCGTCACGGGTGCCCACAGCCTCAATCCGGTTGTCCTTAATCAGAACCACGCCGTCGTTGATGACTTCCTGAACGTTATCAGCGTCGCGCATGGTGACGACAGTGCCGCCAACCAGTGCTTTATAGCCGCTGGGCTTGTCCGCTTTTGCTTTAAACGACAGATCCAGCCCTTTGGCTTCTGGCTCGGGCAGGGTTTCAGGCGCGTTTTCGACAAATGCAAACGCATCGTTCAGGCTGCGCTGATAGTAAACCGGGCCGTGGAACCAGCCCACGGTGTCACTGTCCGCAGACCAGCTCAGATATTCGCCGGCACGGGCCGACAACTGGGTAACCGGCAGCGACGTCATATCCGGACCGATGGTGAACTTTTTGCCGTTGTCGACAAACGGTGCCACATACGTTTTGAACTGGTAAACAAAGGCGACCCATTTTCTGTCTGGCGACAGACGGTACTCGCTGACCTTGTCAGCACCGTACAGGTGCGTGCGCTTATCATTGCCTTGCAGATTAACGCTGGAAAGCTGGGTCTCAGGGTACGGCGTTCCGCCGACTGACTCGGTAAAGTAAACACGGTCATCGGCACCGGCAAAATGGGCATCAAAGCCACGATCGGCAACTTTGGTATGGCTGCCGCTGTTCAGGTCGGCCACATAAATGCCCGGCTCCACCGAGTATTTCGGATCGAGCAGATAGCCACCGGTAAACTTGCGGTACACCACTTTGCTGCCGTCATTTGAAAACGCAGGTTCGATGTAATGACCAGGTGCTTTACTGATCACTTTACTCTTCCCGCCCTTCGCAGGGATCACGCGCACACTGCCCAGCTTTTTATCGTGCCAGGTGGTGTACACAATGTGCTTCCCGTCGCGGGAGTAGCGTGGGTAATACTCGTCGTGCTCGTCCTGGCTGGTGAGGCGTGTGACGTTACCGTTTTTCAGGTCGCGTACATACAGTTTACCCAGCGCCTGGAACAGCACCGACTTACCATCAGGTGAGGTTTGCGACCAGCGGATCATACGCACGTCGAACTCATCAGGAGCTACGTCCACATCAAAACGCAGGGCGTCGGCAAACTTCACGTTCGCTGTCACATTTACATCAATGGTCGATACCGACTTGTCATCGAGACTGATTTTGTGAAACTTACCGCCGGTCCAGTAGACGATTGCTGATGAATCAGGCAGCCAGTCGTAGTAGGCGAAGTAACCTTCAGAACCGAAACCTTCCTGCATATCGCGCTCAAGCTCCAGTGTTAATGGTTTTTCGATGCCGGTCTCAATGTCTTTAATGAACAGGCCGGTTTTATTTTTTACCCGGCGGATAAAGGCAATATATTTACCATCCGGTGACGGCGTCGGGACGACAGCGCCGCCCGTGCCGCTGATATAGCGGTCTTCATCGCCGGTTTCACGGTCATAGCGGGTGATAGCGAAAATTCCTTCCAGAGGATCCCGGTTGTAGTCAAAGCCCGCACCAGGCACCGTGTTCTGGGTGTAGTAGATGTATTTGCCATCGTGTGAGAACACCGGATCGGCAATGTTCTGCTGATCGCTTGGGCCATTGACCCGGGCTTTAATTTGCAGGCCGCTGCCGCCGGTGTGGTGATACATCCAGATTTCACCAGCCGGAATACTGCGGCTGGACATAATGCCCTTGGTCGCCACAATGTATTCACCATCGGGACTCCATTTAGGCGAATGAATGAGATTGCCCTTTTCTTTAGTAACCTGGCGCAGGTTCTCCCCGTTGCTGTCCATTACCCAGACATTAGACAAACCGCCACGGTCTGAAATGAACGCAATTTTTGACCCGTCAGGAGAAATGGCCGGGTGAATATTCCAGGCGAAGTCCTGGGTCAGAGGGGTGGCTTTCCCGCCGTCAATATCAACCCGATACAAATCGCCAAGCATATCAAACACCATGTATTTACCATCCGGCGACACATCCAGGCTCGACCAGGTGGTTTCATTGGTGTTGATTGTGACTTCATTAAGTTCAAAGGGTGGGTTTAACACATCCCAGTTTTCAGTATCGTACGTCTGACCTTCTGTTTCTTCGGCATTAAGCGGGCTGCCCGCCACGCCCAGCACCAGCATCAGGCTGGCTGCCAGTAGGGTTTTTGGGGTTCTTATCATAGTGTGTTCCCGTTGTTATTTTCATCGGTGATATGACGACAGGATGCTGTCATAATGTCTGCCAGCGTAGACAGACAAAGAAGATACCATGCCAGTCAGGGAGCGACTTTACCAGTCAGGCCATGACCAGCCGCTGGTTTTTTACGGTGTAGTACGGCTTTTTGGATGTGAGCCGGATAGCCCTAGTCTTCGCGATACAGGGTGACACGGTTACGGCCGGTTTTTTTCGACTCGTAAAGTGCCACATCGGCATTGGCCAGGTGCTTGGACATTGGCTCTGACGGCGAACCCACGCTTACGCCGAAGCTGGCGGTCAGCGCAATGTCCTGTCCATCAACGGGCACGGGTTGAGCCTGCAGCGCGGTCCGGATTTTTTCTACCAGTGCCAGGCAGGTGTGTTTGGGGATGTCATGCATCAGCAGGACAAATTCCTCACCGCCCCAGCGGCAGACCGTATCACCTGCGCGCACCAGTGTCTGAAGCCGGTGCGCGACCTCGCGCAGCACGGCATCACCGGCGTTATGGCCAAACTTGTCATTAATTTGTTTGAAGTGGTCTAAATCGACAATCACCAGGCTGACAGTCTGTGCTGAGTGTTTACGCCGCTGATAGCGGCGCTGCAGGTAACTGCGGTTCGCTAGGCCGGTGAGTGCATCAATTTCTACCCGTTTCTCCAGATTGCGTTTATAGGCAACAAATGCAATAAACAGCGCCGTGATGAGAATAATGATAACCGACGACACCAGGCCGGCATTGACGGCGAATGTCTCAGTCAGTTTAGCCTGTCTCTGCTCTAGTGGAGATAACAGTAACAACCGCCAGTTTAACTGCTGAATATCAATTTCAGAGATCAGGACATCCTCACCGTTGACGGTCACAATCTGACTGTCGAGATTTTGCAAATCAACGTCGTCCCCATCAAACCAGGGTAGGGCATTCAGTTCAGGAATAAATTCGCCGGTGACGATAAGATCGGGCAATGAGGTAAGGATGACCTGATTGTTTTCATTTACAAACAAAAAGTCGTAGCCATACTGCTTTTTATACGTGGCAAAGGTGTCAACAAAAGAGCGGATACGTTTTCCGACGCCGACGAAACCCAGAAACCCGCCGTCATCATCATAAATTCTGACGTCAAAAAACAGGTGTACATCACCCACCTGGCCAAGGTCAGCAAGGATCCGTTTGTCAGATTTCAGCGCCTGAAAATACCAGTACACCTTGCCTTCAATTAAATCGAACTGGCGTCCGTTAGACATCAGCTGCTTGCGCTGGTTTTCAAGCGCGACAAAAAAGGTCAGCCCCAGGCGCTGCTCCATTCTGGCCAGCTGTTCCAGAATATGTGCTTCATCGACATCGCCTTCCAGCAAGCGATCAAAGGTGATGGTTTCAGCAAAGGTCTCGGCAATGTGCAGTGGCTTTAATAATTCGCGGTTTACCAGCGAGTACACCGGTGAAATGGCCTGCTGCTGGATGCGGCTTTGCTCTGAGACAATATTATTAATGGCAATATAGCCGGTAACGGCAAACACACTCAGCAGTGTGAGCAGGATAAGGATAAGCAGGCTCTGATAATGCTTTGCAATGGACACCTTAATCATTTGTCACCTTTATTCTGCTTACTGTGGTGCTTCAGGCACTAATATAAATGATTTTTTAAGGCCAGGTGCGGATTAATCTCGTAAAAAGGGCCTCAGTCCGACATGGTGACGTTAAGATAGCGTTTGGTTTTGTGGGAGAGGGGGACTGTCAGTGTTGTAAATCCGTCTGAGGCATGGATGCCGAAGCCGAGCCCCCATGGATGGGTTTACGGCGTGAAGTACGACACTGACAGTCCCCCTCTCTGCGATGCGGGATAAACTTATCGCCGCACGATCATGTCATGGTAACGAATTCTTCCGCGCTGGTCGGGTGAATGGCCACGCAGGCATCGAAGTCGGCCTTGGTTGCGCCCATTTTCATGGCAACCGCAAAGCCCTGGAGAATTTCGTCCATGCCATGGCCAATGCCGTGCAGGCCAATCACACGCTGGTCTTCGCCCAGACAGACCAGCTTCATTTTAGTGGCCTGACGATGGCGGGTGACGGCGGTGTACATCGATGCAAAGGACGAAGTATACACGGTGATGTTGTGCTCGCCGTGGAGCGCAACCGCTTCAGGCTCGGTCAGCCCCACTGTACCAATGGTAGGGTGGCTGAACACCACGGTCGGGATCAGCGAATAGTCCATGTGCGCGTGCGGCTGGTTATTGAACAAACGCTCACTGAGCAGGCGGCCGGCCTTAATTGCGACTGGCGTAAGCGCTGCTGCACCGGTGATATCACCTAATGCATACACGCCGTTGACGGTCGTGTTCTGATACTGATCCACCGTCACAAACCCTTCGCGCGTGACGGAAACGCCCGTATTTTCAAGCCCGATATTATCGGTCATTGGTTCACGGCCAATAGCCCAGATCAGACAGTCGGTCGCGATAGTGTTACCGTTATTCAGTGTGACGATTAGCTCGCCTGATGGCAGTTTTTCAACGTGGGTGACTTCAGCATGGGCATGCAGTGTCGGCCCGTCGTCCTGCATCAGTTCCGTCAGCGTATCAGATATTATCGGGTCGAAATGGCGCAGTGGGGCGTGGCGTCGCACCACCAGGTTAGTATCGGTGCCGAGGCTGTGAAGTACGCCGGCAATCTCAACGCCAATATATCCTGCACCGACAACCACGGCGCGCTCAGGTTGCTTATCCAGCGCGAAAAAGCCGTCAGAATCAATGCCGTGTTCGGCACCGGGGGTGGACGGAATCATCGGGCGTCCGCCTGTTGCAATCGCAATATGGGGGGCGGTGTACTGCTCACCATTAACCTCGATAGTGTGATCGTCAACGAACCGGGCAAAGCCATGAATCACGGTAATGCCATTGTTGCCAAGCACTCGGTCATAGGACGCATGAATACGCGAAATATAGGCATCCCGGCTGGCAATCAGGGTGTCCCAGTTAAATGCATTAACCGACACATCAAACCCATAATCCGGCGCGTAGCGATGAATGGCTTCTGCCACCTGGGCGCCGTACCACATGGCTTTTTTCGGGACGCAGCCCACATTCACACAGGTGCCGCCAATGGCTTTACCTTCGATAATGGCCACTTTCTTTCCGTATTTGGCGGCGCGGTTTGCCGATGCGATACCGCCACTGCCGCCGCCAATACAGATATAGTCAAATTCCTTCATTTGCTTTAATTCCGCTTTGTTCAGATTACGGTGCACACTGACCGCAAGCGTGTTTGATACGTTTCATGTCACGCTATTGTGACAAGAGTTGCTGCTAACGTGAATACCGAGTGTGACACAGACCGGATTACCAGACGACGTCATTCATCAGGATAATGCTTGTTTTTAGCCGGCCGCGTCCTTACATTCAGTCACTATGAGTAGCAAAAAAGAGAACCCCATGACGCCAATTGAGAAGACTGACGGACTGCCGACCTTTTCGGCGATTACGCCAGAACAGATTAAGCCCGCAGTAGAGCGTGCGATTGCGCACTGCAAAGCGGAAATTGAGGCCGTGGTTTCATCTGATGACTTCACCTATGCCAATGTCGTGGCACGCCTTGAAGAGGCGGATGATCAGCTGAGTAAGGTATTTTCGCCGGTATCCCACATGAACTCCGTGGTCAGCAGTGATGCCCTGCGCGAAGCGCATGATGCCTGCCTGCCGCTTCTGTCAGAGTATGGGACCTGGGTAGGTCAGCATGAAGGTCTGTATAACGCCTACAAGGCCCTGAAAGACAGTGATGAATTTGCCACACTGGATGAGCAGGCGCAAAAACACATCACCAATACGCTGCGTGATTTTACCCTGTCAGGGGTTGCCTTGCCTGAGCAAAAGAAAAAGCGTTATGCGCAAATTCAGTCTCGTCTGAGTGAACTGTCATCGACGTTCAGCAATAACGTGATGGATGCCACCATGGGCTGGACTAAGCACGTGACGGATGACACTGAACTGGCCGGTATGCCGGAATCGGCGCTGGATGCGGCAGCGCAGGCGGCAAAAGAGAAAGAGCTTGAGGGCTGGCTGTTCACGCTGGACATTCCCTCGTATCTGCCGGTCATGCTGTATGCCGACAACCGCGCGCTGCGTGAAGAAATGTATCGCGCCTACGCAACCCGTGCGTCGGACCAGGGGCCTCAGGCGGGTAAGTGGGACAATACCGCGATTATCCAGGAAATTTTATCGTTACGTACCGAGCTGGCCGGGTTGCTGGGCTTTGACAGCTATAGCGCATTGTCGCTGGCAACAAAAATGGCGGAGTCGCCAGAACAGGTTACCCGGTTCCTGCATGACCTGGCAGACAAGTCGCGGCCACAGGCGCAAAAAGAGCTCGATGAAGTGCTCAGCTACGCCCGCGAATCGCATGGAATGGACGAGCTGAAAGCCTGGGATATTCCTTATTACAGCGAAAAGCTGAAGCAGGAAAAATACACCATTTCAGATGAAATGCTGCGTCCGTATTTCCCGGAAGATAAAGTCATTTCAGGCTTGTTCGAAGTGGTCCGGCGTTTGTACGGACTGACCATTGAAGAGCAACGCGATGTCGATACCTGGCACAAAGACGTGCGGTTTTTCACAATTACCGATAAGGATGGTGAGCAGCGCGGCAGTTTTTATCTTGACCTGTATGCCCGCGCGAAAAAACGCGGTGGCGCCTGGATGGATGAGTGCCGGGTTCGCCGTGTAAGACAAAACGGTGAGCTGCAATTACCGGTCGCCTATCTGACCTGTAACTTTAATGCGCCGGTCGGCGATAAACCGGCATTGTTTACGCATGATGAGGTGGTCACCCTGTTCCACGAATTTGGTCACGGTATTCATCATATGCTGACCAAAATGCATGTGGCGGGAGTATCCGGCATTAATGGCGTACCGTGGGATGCGGTGGAGCTGCCCAGTCAGTTTCTGGAAAACTGGTGCTGGGAGAAGGGCGCACTGAACTTTATCTCCGGCCACTATGAAACGGGTGAACCGTTACCAGAATTACTGCTTGAACGCATGCTCGCAGCCCGGGATTTCCAGTCAGCCATGCAGATGGTCAGGCAGCTGGAATTCAGCCTGTTCGATTTCCGTTTACACCTTGAAAAAGGCAGCGATGTCGATGTGCAGGGCGTGCTGGATGAAGTCAGGCAGGAGGTGGCGGTCATTATTCCGCCGTCGTTTAATCGCTTCCAGAACAGCTTTGGCCACATTTTTGCGGGCGGTTATGCTGCAGGCTATTACAGCTATAAGTGGGCGGAAGTGTTGTCGGCCGATGCCTACAGCCGGTTTGAGGAAGACGGCATCTTTAATCAGGACACCGGTCAGGACTTCCTTGAAAATATTCTGGAGATGGGCGGCAGTCGTGAACCGATGGATCTGTTTGTCGCGTTCCGTGGGCGGGAGCCCAGTGTTGATGCGTTGTTGCGCCATAGCGGGATTGGTCAGTAATGGCCGAGTCGTTTAACGCTATCTACCAGCGGGCTTGCGAACGAAAGGGCGGTAAGGCCGCCCTCGAGGCCCGGCTTGCACGCCCGCTTAGCGCTGAACAGGTAGCGCGTATCCCGGATGACCGGTTTTTGGCTGCCATGACAAAAAAGGTGTTTCAGTCTGGCTTTGTCTGGCGCGTGATTGAGAAAAAGTGGCCGGACTTCGAGGAGGTGTTCTTCGACTTTGATGTCGAGAAAGTGCTGCTGATGCCGGATGAAATGCTCGAGCAAAAAGCCAGCGACAAACGCATTGTCAGAAATTACAAAAAGGTAATGACAGTGCGCGACAACGCGCTGATGATTAAAGACGTGGCCCGCGAGCACGGCAGCTTCGCCAGCTTTGTCACCACGTTTGACTACACTACGATCACTGAGCTGTGGACGTTTCTGAAAAAACGCGGCGCCCGGCTTGGGGGAAATACCGGCCCGTACATGTTGCGCTCGCTGGGTATTGATACCTTTTTGCTGTCGAAGGATAACGAAGATTACCTGCGTAAGCATGACATTATCAGCGGCGGTGCCAGCACCCAGAAAAGCCTCACAGCCATGAATGCGGTGTTTGCCGGCTGGCATGAGGAGAGCGGGCGTCCGCTGACACAGCTCAGCCAGATCCTTTCCATGAGCTGGGGAACGAACCGGGTATAGCCAACGCCACACACGCGAACACCCCTGCGCGACTTTTGACTGTTGCCGTGTCCGTTTATTCGGTACACTTTGCCGCATGTTGAGCCTGCCGTGCAAAAACAGCAGGCGGTGTGAGAAGAGTAAGGTAAGCAAACGTCATGAATGACAACCAGCAGCCGCAAACAACCGGCAGTGAACAGGCGGCCTCTGCAGAGCAGACGCATTTCGGGTTTAAGCAGGTAGAAAAAGGACAGAAAGCGTCGCTGGTGGCGAACGTGTTTGATTCTGTCGCGGCAAAGTACGACATCATGAATGATGTGATGTCAGCCGGTATTCATCGCTTGTGGAAGCGTTACACCATTGACTGCGCCAACGTCAGACCCGGTTATAAGGTGCTGGATATTGCCGGCGGAACCGGCGACCTGACTGCGAAATTCTCTCGTCTGGTTGGCCCCACAGGCCGGGTTACCCTGGCCGATATCAACCTGTCTATGCTGAAAGTCGGTCGCGATAAACTGCGTGATCGCGGGCTTATCAGCAACATCGATTATGTTCAGGCGGACGCCGAGGCGCTGCCGTTTCCGGATAACCATTTCGATGTCGTGACTATGGCGTTTGGCCTGCGTAACGTGACCGAAAAGCAAAATGCACTGAATTCAATCTATCGTGTACTGAAGCCGGGCGGCCGTTTACTGGTGCTTGAGTTTTCCAAGCCAACCTCAGAGCAGCTCAGCAAACTTTATGACATGTATTCATTCCATATTCTGCCGAAGATGGGACAGCTGATTGCGGGTGACGCAGAAAGCTATCAGTATCTGGCCGAGAGTATCCGCATGCACCCGGATCAGGAAACCCTGAAAGGCATGTTTGAAGAAGCCGGGTTTGAGCGCTGCGACTATCAAAATCTGACCGGTGGCATTGTGGCACTGCATCGGGGATACAAGTTCTGATGCCAGCCAGTGCGCTTGCAACCAGCGCCATTGAATCAGCGCTGAATACATTGTTGTCACTGGATCCCGATTCGCCCGCGCGGTTAAAGCCGCTGAACGGGCAGCGACTGTATTTGTATATCTCGCCCCTGCCGGACGGCTTGTGTCTGGCGTTTTCTGACCAGATAGATGTGCTCAGTGTGTCCGACAGTGCCAGTGATATCATTGCCGGGCTCGACAAAATGAGTTGCTGTATTCAGACCGACATGACAACGCTGCCGTCGCTGACGGACACCAGCGCACTGACCCGCCTGATTCAGCAGCAGAAGCTGCAGCTGGATGGGGCACTGAGTATTGCCCAGCATACCAGCGCGCTGTTTCAGTCACTGGATATTGACTGGGAAGAGCACATTGCGGCTGTCACCGGGGACGTAGTGGCAAATCAGCTGACGCGCACTGCGGCAGCAGTGAAAGCCCATGCGCTTAAACGTCATGCGCAGTTACAGAAACTGGTGGGTAATGCGGTTACAGAAGAAAAACGACTGGCGGCGCACCGGCTGGCGGTGATGCACTTTTCAGATGAAGTCAGTCAGTTACGGGACGATGTTGCGCGCGCCGAAGCCCGCCTTCGGCGACTGGAAGAAAAAGCAGGTAAATAACAAGCATGCGTACACTGCGGTTATATCAGATAAATAAAGTGTTGCTGGAGCATGGCCTCGATGAACTGATCCCGCGGCGCTGGATGCCCTGGTACGTGCGACCTTTACGTTACCTGGCATTCTGGATCCGTAACAAGCACAAAGACAAAAATGCCGGCGAGCGTATTACGCTGGCGTTACAGTCACTGGGCCCGGTGTTTATTAAATTCGGACAAATGCTGTCGACGCGGCGCGACTTGCTGCCTCCCGCTATTGCCGATGAACTGGCGCGTTTGCAGGACAAGGTCACCCCGTTTGGCAGTGATGAAGCCGAGCAGATCATTCGCCAGTCGCTCGGGCTGACCCGCCTGGATGAGTTGTTCAGTGACTTTCAGTCAACGCCACTGGCGTCTGCCTCTATTGCACAGGTACACACCGCGACGCTCAAAACCATCAATAAACCGGTGGTGGTTAAGGTGCTCAGACCGAACATTCGTAAAACCATCAATGCCGACATGGAGCTGCTGTTTACGCTGGCCAGGGTATTACAGAAGTGGCTGCTGGATGGTAAACGTCTGCGCCCGGTAGAGGTGGTCCGTGAATACCGGAAAACCATCGTGGATGAGCTGGACCTGCTGCGTGAGTCGGCTAATGGTATTCAGCTACGACGAAATTTTGAGGGTTCCGAGGCGCTCTATGTGCCGGAAATCTACAGCGACTATTGCCGCCAGAATGTGCTGGTGATGGAACGTATTTACGGGATACCGATTGCCAACATAGATGCCTTACTGGCGCAAAATACCAACATGAAAGTGCTGGCAGAACGTGGCGTGGAAGTCTTCTTTACCCAGGTGTTCCGCGACAGTTTTTTCCATGCCGATATGCACCCCGGCAATATTTTTGTGTCTGCCGAGCATCCGGAAAACCCCCAGTACATTGCCATTGATTTTGGCATTGTTGGCACCTTGAATCGCGATGATAAGCGGTATCTGGCCGAAAACTTCATTGCCTTTTTCAACCGAGATTACCGTAAGGTAGCTCAGCTCCACGCGGACTCCGGCTGGGTACCCGGCGATACCAACATTGATGAGTTCGAAGTGGCCATTCGCACTGTGTGCGAACCCATTTTCCAGAAACCCCTGGCGGATATCTCGTTTGGTAACGTGTTGCTCCAGCTCTTCAATACGGCGCGTCGCTTTAATATGGAAGTGCAGCCGCAACTGGTGCTACTGCAAAAAACCCTGCTCTATATTGAAGGGCTTGGCCGCCAGTTGTATCCGCAACTGGATCTGTGGAAGACCGCCAAGCCGTTTCTTGAAAACTGGATGAAAGAGCAGATTGGTGTCAAAGCCATGGTCTCGAAGGTCCGGGAAAACCTGCCTTACTGGTCGGAGAAGTTGCCCGAAATGCCCGACCTGATCTATGACGGTATGCAACAGGTTAAGCGGCTACCGCTGCAGCAACAGCGTATGCATGAGCAGATGGTAATGCTGCAAAAGCGCACCATGCGGGCGACCCATTTTGCTATCACCGGTGCGACCCTGATCCTGCTCAGCGCAGTATTGCCGCTGCATGGCGTACACTGGGGCTGGCCAGTTGTCGCAGGGGTAAGTGGCCTGTTCAGTCTGGCAATGAGCTGGCGACAGGGACAGTAATCACCCGTCCCCTTTGGCATAAAAAGGCCGCCTGTGCGCAGGTTACCGATTATGACAGTCGTGTGATATTTTTCGCTAACCGGCTAATATTTGTATCATTTCCCGCGATCGGTGGTATAGTGACCGTGGCTTTGAAAGCCCACTGGCTTTTTTGTGCTCGAGTTGACTGATTATTTGCTCCAGGTAAAACCGCTCAAGTTACGTAGTGATTTGTTGTAAGACGTTTTTCGAAAGTTAAGTAAGACCTACTCATCCGAATCCACAGAAAGGCAGTGCAGATACACACGCATTTTTGCGTATTTTGATTTGCAAGATTTGAGGTCTATACGACATGTCTAAAGTAACAGGCACAGTTAAGTGGTTTAATGCGGATAAAGGTTATGGTTTCCTGACTCAGGATGACGGCGGCAAGGACGTTTTCGTTCATTTCCGTGCCATCATGACAGAAGGTTACAAAACGCTTCTGGAAGGTCAGCGCGTAGAATTTGAAATCGAAGAAGGTCAGAAAGGTCTTCAGGCTGCTAACGTGCAGGCGATTTAATTCTAAAAGGGCAGCATTCGCTGCCCTTTGCTTTTCCCCCTCATATTAATTTATTGTCACCCTCGAAAACGAACTAATCATTGGTTACAGTGTCAGTTAATCAGACACCGACCAAAACACCATCTGGTCAGGTGTGTAACCTGCAGTATTTCTACCCCAATGTCCGGGTAAACAGAACGCAGGTATGTCAGTGTTAACGCAATAGCTGTAAGGAAAACGCGATGCGTCTGTTAGTGTCACTTTTCACCGTAGTGGTTTTGCTCTCATCGTCAGTCACAGCACAGGAAGATGTTGTTGCTGAATTGTTTGGTCAGCCCGTCACACTGGCTGATCTCAGTCCCGATGCGAAAACCTTAAGTCAGTTCGCCCGCATGAATGCGGCCAGCAAAGATATGGCGCTGGCGCAATATCAGCATGCCATGCTGTCCGACAAAATTCTCAAAGCTGTGCTTGACGATTATCAGCAACAAAAACAGATAACGGTGGATGACGCGCTGGTGGAAAAATTTAAGGCCCGTTTTGCAGCGTCACTGAATTCTCCGTCGATGACCAGCGATGAGCGCAAGTCAGCTGACGAGATTGCGAAGAAACAGGTATTGCGGTGGCAGATAGACAAAGCGTTGTATGAGCAATACGGTGGCACGGTCATTTTTCAGCAAAGCAACCCGCTGATGCCGGCCGGGGCCTATGACATGCTGCTGAAAGCCTACCGTGATAATGGCGCCTTCGCGATTACCGATGATCGTTTCCGCGCCGTATTCTGGGAAGCCATTGAACCACCGTACCCGTTTGTGATTGATGCCGCGCAGGTCGACTTCAGTCAGCCATGGTGGCTGAATTAAGGTTAGCCGGCAGACTGGCCGATAACGCAGGTAGTGGCCGGGACATGACCGGCTGATGTTGACATAAACATGGAAATGACATGCGTATTGAACTCCTGGTCATGCTGGTATGTTTCTGCCTGCCGCTTCAGGCGCAGCAGCGCTGTGGCTCGTTCTCCTGTCTGGAAGTCAGGCAGCTTGAGTCAGGCTGGCAGTTACGTGTTATTCCACAACGTCCTGGTATTTATGCCTGTTTCATCCGTTACGAAAATACCAAACTGATTGATGATAATGTCACGATTGCACTCGGGCCTGTCAGGCTGAAACCAGGCTATCCGCCAAGTATGGTTCAGTTTCGCTGTGACCCTGCCAACAGCTGCCCGGTATGGATGCGCGAGGCGGCGCTGTGCAGCCGGCGCGATACGGCCATCCGCAATCCTCAGTAGCAATCAAACTTTACACACCTCAACGGTAACTTTCAGGTTCCTGTCACCCCCCTCTTCTCGCGCCTGAACGGAAAAGATACACTCGGTGTATGCGAATTTTTCTGACGGGTAACAGCAATGAGTGATAATGCACAAAGTAACTGGGACGACATACTGCTGCTGGATAAGCAGTTGCATGAGGATGAACGCTTAATCCGGGACTCTGCCCGTGAGTTTTGTCAGCAAACACTGATGCCGGGCATTTTGCAGGCTAACCGGGATGCTCACTTTGACACCCGGATCATGCGGCAATTTGGTGAGCTTGGGCTTCTTGGCGCAACCATCGATGGTTATGGCTGTGCCGGTGTTAACTATGTGTCGTATGGGCTGATTACCCGCGAAGTCGAGCGCGTTGACAGTGGCTATCGCAGCGCCATGAGTGTGCAGTCGTCACTGGTGATGCACCCCATCAATACCTTTGGCAGTGACGCCCAGAAACAGAAATACCTGCCAAAGCTGGCCACAGGTGAATGGATTGGGTGCTTTGGACTGACCGAGCCTGACGCAGGTTCCGACCCTGCGGGTATGAAAACCCGTGCGAAGAAGGTCGAGGGCGGATACCGGCTAACCGGCAGCAAAATGTGGATCACCAATTCGCCGGTTGCCGATGTCTTTGTGGTCTGGGCGAAAAATCAGGACGAAGACAATGCAATCTGTGGCTTCATTCTGGAAAAGGGCATGGCCGGCCTGAGTGCACCGGAAGTGACCGGAAAGCTCTCTCTGAAAGCCTCCATCACCGGGGAAATAGTCATGGACAACGTGTTTGTGCCAGACGAAAACCTGCTGCCGGGCGTGCGCGGACTGAAAGGACCCTTTAGCTGTCTGAATGTGGCACGTTACGGTATTGCCTGGGGAGCGATGGGAGCCGCCGAATTCTGCTGGCATGCGGCAAGACAATACGGACTGGAACGCACCCAGTTTAATCGCCCGCTGGCGCGAACGCAGTTATTCCAGACCAAACTGGCCGACATGCAGACCGAGATCACCCTGGGGTTACAGGGCGCACTGCGGGTAGGGCGACTGATTGATGAGGGGCACAAAGATCCGGTGATGATTTCGCTGATGAAACGAAACAACTGTGGCAAAGCGCTGGCAATTGCCCGTCAGGCGAGAGACATGCACGGTGGTAACGGGATCAGTGACGAATACCATGTCATGCGGCATATGATTAATCTGGAAACCGTGAATACCTATGAAGGCACCTATGACATTCATGGTTTGATCATGGGGCGGGCCCAGACCGGACTACAGGCCTTTTTCTGACATAAATGTGCCGCGCCGCCGGAAGGCTGGCGCGGCATGTCGGCGTCAGTAGTAACTCAGCTTTTCAGACTTACCGGCAAAGATGCGATACACCATGAAGGTGTATGCCAGGATACAGGGCACGACCACGACCGTCCCTACCAGCAGAAAGCGCAGTGAGTCAGGATCGGAAAGCGCCTGCATAATTGTCAGCTTGCCCGGGATCACAAACGGATAGTAGCTGATACCGAACGCGGCAAAACACAACACAAATACACAAAGCGCAATGGCAAATGGCAGCCACTCGCCTTTGCCCCCCGCCCCGGGCAGGCGTCTGAGCACCATGGCGCAAATGCCTAACAGAGCAAAACAGGCAACCGGAATGGCCATCAGCAGCAGGCCCCAGGGCGATGACAGCCACAACGCATTGACATCATCATGCAGCGTCAGGTTGGCAATGCTGACGGCGATGATGCCCGCAGACAGCATCACCAGTCCGCGTTTGGCCCAGACATAGGCTTTTTGCTGCAGCGGCCCGTCTGTTTTAAGAATCAGCCAGCATGCACCAATAAACGCATAAGCAGCGGTGACGCCGAACGCGGCAAGCAGCGCAAACCCCTGCGCCCAGAGATCCATTCTCAGGCCTGTGACATAAATGCCCAGCATATAACCCTGCGACAATGTGGTGAGCAGTGAGCCGTATTTAAATGCCATATCCCACTTACGTTTGTGCTGTGCGACCACTTTTGCCCTGAAATCAAACGAGACACCACGCAGGATCAGGCCCAGCAGCATGAACGTGGCCGGCAAATAGAGGGTTTGCAAAAATTCACTGTGGGCGACCGGGAATGCAATCAACAGCAGTCCGACAGCCAGCACCAGCCAGGTTTCATTCGCGTCCCAGTAAGGACCAATCGACGCAATCATCGAGTCGCGAAAGGCTTCCTCGCGTGGAGGAAGCAACACCCCGATCCCAAGATCATAGCCATCAAGTACAGCGTAAACCAGAACGGCAAGCCCCAATAAGCCAATGTAGATATTGCCCAGCATCTCTGCAGATACACTTTCAAACGGCATGCGACCTCCTATGCCTGAACCGGATGTGATGACGCGTGCACGGGTGTTTCATCACGCGTGAACTCTTCAATGTCCACTGACCGCCGGCACATCAGACGAAGTGTGCTGATGTACGCCACCAGGAGGACAGCGTAGATGATTGCGTAGAGGGTGAACGACAGCGCGATGTTGCCTGGGGGTAACGTGGTCACCGCATCAGACGTACGCAGCACGCCACTGACAATGTATGGCTGCCGACCGACCTCAGTCACGTACCAGCCAGCCAGCGTGGCAATCCAGCCACTGAATGTCATGGCGACAAACCCCTTTGACAACCATACCGGCAGTTCACGATGGCGATACAGATACCAGGTACCCGCCCAGGCGAACAGCAGCATCAGTACGCCAAGCCCTACCATGATCCGGAAGCTGAAGAAAACCGGCGCAACGGGCGGATGTTCACCCTCAAACTCGTTGAGCCCTTTAATTTCTCCATCAGCGCGGTGGGTCAGGATCAGACTGGCACCATACGGGATCCCGATCTCAAAATGATTGGTCTTTGTCTCTTCGTCAGGCAAGGCAAACAGCAGTAAGGGCGCTCCCTGTTCGGTTTCCCATACGCCTTCCATTGCGGCAATTTTTTGCGGCTGATGCTCAAGTGTGTTGAGCCCGTGCATATCACCGGCAAAAATCTGAAGCGGGATAAGCACCGCCGCAGTGTATATGGCTGTTTTTAATGTCAGGCGCGGCGCCAGTTTGTTGTCACCTTTCAGCAATCGATAGGCCGACAGACCGGCAATAAGGAAGCTGGCTGTCAGTCCGGATGCCAGCAGCATGTGAGCAAACCGATAAGGAAAAGACGGGTTGAAAATAATCTCAGACCAGTCTTTGGCTATCACGATACCGTTGACGACGTCATGTCCCTGTGGTGTTTGCATCCAGCTGTTCAGAGACAGGATCCAAAAGGCTGAGGCGGTCGTTCCTGCTGCCACGATAAAGGTGGACAGGGTGTGTAGCCAGTTCGGTACCTTGCGGATCCCAAACAGCATAATGCCAAGGAAGGTGGCTTCAAGGAAAAACGCGGTAAGCACTTCATAACCCAGTAAGGGACCGGCCACATTCCCCACTTTTTCCATGAACCCGGGCCAGTTGGTGCCGAACTGGAACGACATGGTGACACCACTCACAACGCCAAGTGCGAACGTCAGTGCGAATACCCTGACCCAGAACCTGTAGATACGCATCCAGACCGGATGGCCGGAGAGGTTGGACCGGCATTTGAAGTAAAAAAGAAACCACGCCAGTGCGATGGTGATGGTCGGAAAAAGAATATGGAAACTGATATTGAGTGCAAACTGCAATCGAGACAGCATAAATGCGTCCACGGTAGACTCCTTAGTGTTCGGATGGTTTGCCAGGCAGCAGCTTATCTTTCAGCTCAAGCATGCGCCCGACACCGGCCCCCAGTTTCATGAGGGTATTGAGTTTTTCTGGCCCCAGTCCCTGTAGCTCTTCCGACCAGGCGGTCACCGATTCAAGTAAATCGTGGATTTCGGTTAATTTAGCCTGAGCATTTTCTTCCGTGTCGTTAGCGGGTGCATCAAGAATAAGGTCACGTAGCAGGCTGAGCGTGGGGTCAATTTCACGCTTACGGCGCTCTTCAAAGACCCGGTTTGCCAGCACCCAGATTGAACCGGCGGGAATAAAGAAGTCTTTGCGCTCGCCGGGCACCAGATGCTGCTTGATAAGACGCCATGACTGCAGTTCTTTTAGCCCCATGCTGGTATTGCCACGGGAGATATTCAGTGCGTCGGCAATTTCCTGCGCCGAGAGGGGTTTGTCGTAGAGAACAATCAGCGCCAGAATTTGACCGACTGTGCGGTTGAAGCCCCATCGGCTGCCCATTTCACCAAAGTGCATTACCGCGGAGGTAATTAATGGCGTCATCTTCATAATTCATACTCTTGTGAAGTTTCAGAAATTACTGAAAGTTTATGATCTTCTTTGACGCCGATCAATCAAATTAAAAATAATTCATCAAGTGCAGGTAACAGAGACTCTGCTATGAAGGGGTCCAACCCGGCGTCACTGATCTCTTCATGGCGCCCCGCGTAGTAAAGTCATCTGAATTTAGGAGACGATTATGACCGTAGGCGCGATGGCGTTCACTGCGGACAGGGAGCGTTTGTCTGCAGAACAGAATATTTCATCATCCGGACAGGACATTGTTTTTTCACTGAACCAGGACTTCTCGGTCAAACGGTTACTGCCCAGTGCACAGACATTTTTTGGAACTCTGAGCGGTTCTGACAGTGCATCAGCGCAAAACCTGATCGCCCGCGACACGCCAAAAGCGGTGCTGGATGAGATACGTAACGCGGTGAAAAAATCGTTGTCGTGGGTGGGGATCGTTGCATTCCAGACGAGTCGGGGTGTGGTCTGGAAAGAAGCCTTCGTGCGTCCCATATACCGCAACGACGATATCGTCGGAACACAGTGGTTACTGAGCGAGCCTCCCGCCGGCCTGGTGGCAAAAGCACATCAGGTGTATACCGGTAAAACCGCATTTCCCTGGCTGAGCGCGACGGTCATCAGTGTGTTTGTGATACTTGCTGTAATCAGCGTGCTGCTGCCATCAACCGGGTTTACGCCGGTGCTGATGGTTATTGCGGCATGGCTGGGGTTCTTTATTCGCCCACACATGACGCGTATTGCGGTGGCGATACCATTGGATGCTGATAGCCTGAGCCTTTCTCCCAGGGTGTATTCTACTGTGCCAGCGCTGGCGAAGCTGGAATACGAGATAGCACTGAAGCGAGCAGCACTTGCGGCAGGCATGTCACGTATTGAAGCGGGCACCAACCAGCTGGATGACGCCCTGACGGCAACCCGGGACAACGCCCATGAACTGGCATCAGCGGCCGGGCAGGCGCAGGTTGCCTCTGAACAGGTCTCGGCATCATCGGAGCAAATGTCTGCCGCCATGTCACAAATCTCAGAATCTGCAGAAGTTACGTCGGGGGCATGTAAAGAGGTGCGAACGCTGGTCACGCGTTCTGCCGATCGTATTGATGATGCTTCAGATGCTGTGCAGGCGCTGGCGCGTTATATTGAGCATGCGGCCGAATCGACATCAACGCTGGTGGAGAAAAGTGAGTCAGCAAAACAGTTCAGCGAAAAAATCGATGCGATTGCCGAACAGACCAATCTTCTGGCGCTCAATGCGGCAATCGAAGCCGCACGCGCAGGAGAAAGTGGCAGAGGCTTTTCGGTTGTTGCCGATGAGGTAAGGGCGCTCTCGAAAAGTACCCAGGAAGCGGTGGATGAAATTGAAGATACCATTACGTCCATCGCGGATTCGATAAAGCTTTGGCAGGAAGAGATGCTACGTCAGGTTGAAATCGCCAAGCGCTGTCATGATGACAGTGAGTACTCACGTTCAGAAATTCTTGAGATCAAAACGGCGGTCTCAGATATCAGCGAACAAATGGACCAGGTTGCGGCTGCAACAACCGAAACACAGCAGGCACTGGTAGAAATCTTCGATGCCATCAAAGATAACAAACAGGCAGCGACGCACATTTCATTACTTGCGCGTGATTCTGAGTCTAATATCGACAGTGTAGGGCATCGGATCCGCGAGTTCCGCTCACTGACTAATGCGCTCGATGAGGACTAACCGCTCACCAGCGTTTTATCATGGTGCGATATACGCTGGCATCAAGCAGGCTGGGGCGGGGTGAGGACGCGCTGGGTTCGCCTGCTGCCGTTAGCCTCTGGCGTACTGCCTCCCAGTCTGGAAGGATATCGCCATCAACCACAAATACGGCGTCAACTGATGGCTTCGTTGCATCCAGCGGGTAGGCGAAGCCAAGCACGGCACTGTCCAGTGAGGTATGAGGTAGTGCTGTTGAAGTGATGTAGTCAGCGACGCCATCGCCAGTGATATCTTTGGTCAGCCAGTTAAGTGCCAGTAGCTTGTTGTACGTACCATCCTGTTGCATGGCGGCGATGGTTTTATCGAATGAATCAAGCAACGCTCCGGCGTCCGGCAGTGTCTTTCTGACCGACAGGCGGATACCCGCAATCACCAGCGGTGCGCCGGAAAGCATCAGCAGTTCTTCGTTATCGGCGGCCAGCAGGCGGTTAAACTCATCAATCAACAGCCGGCTGCTCAGCAGATAAGGAGCCCGGTCATCAGCGACCTGGCGAAAGGTATCAAAGGTGCTGGGGTTACGTGACCACTTAACGTCTTTTATCAGACGGAAGCGTGGGGTGTTGGCAAACCGGTTTTCAATGGCAATACGAGCGTCTGAGAGGTGCGGTACTAACCGCATATCGGTTACATCCTGACGCTTTGAGGCAACATAAAGGTAGACCGGAAGATAGGTCTGAGAGTAATACACAGTGTCGCTGACATCGCCTAAATCAATACTGGCGAATTCGCCGTCCGCTTTTTGTGACAGCAGGGCGCTGCCGAGAAACGCCTGGCGCATCACATCCAACTGCACATCCTGCCCCATTCGTCGGAAGGCTTCGGTAACCAGTGCATTCAGCCGGGCCGGTTCACCCTCATCGTCAACGTAGGTAGCAAAGGGCGCTGCCGCCAGTACAACAGGTTTGGCATTCAGCGACACGCTGAATACGCTCAGTACGATAAGCCATAAACCGATTCTAGCAATTGCCATCCAAAGCCTGCCATAACCAAATGATTTATCGAGTATAACACTTAAACACCACAGGGGTGAGGGGAGCGGTTGACAGCGCCGGCGTCATGCTGCGCCTGCGCTGTCAGTGCAGGAACAGCTTATTCGCCAAAGCTGCCCGCGGCGCCAGGAAAGACCACAGGACTCTCAAAGCCGTCTTTACTGACACTGGCGACGCCGAAGAAATAGTTGTCGATTACGATGTTTTCCAGCGTTGCCTGGGTGACATTGCCAACAAACTTACTGAATTCCCATTGCGGTGCATCAGTATGACGCCAGTAAATTTTATAGCCCGCCAGCTGCGGATTCTGCGCATCATCGGCGGCATCCCATTTGAGCGTGGTTGACGGCTGGACTGCACCTTCAATAGACACGTTCGCCGGTGGATTGGGAGCCCATGACATGGATGCCAGTGCAACAGCATTAAGCCCGGTTAGTTTTGCCGCATACGCAAAGTTAACGCCATCAATGGTATCGCCATAGGTAATGCCGTTTTCCTCACGCAGGTCCTGGTGCTGACGTGTGTAGTTTTCGTTGGTTTCCATAATACGGATCCCCGGATAGCCGAGGTCGTTGAACGGACGATGGTGACCACCACGACCAAAGCGATCCAGACGATAAATCACCATGGTATCCAGGTTCTCAATGTATTGGTCAGCCAGCTTGTCAATGTAGCGGGCGAGATTGCGGCTTGGGGAGTCGACCTCACCACCGGTAAAACGTCTTACGCGGGCGTCGCGCTCGGTCTCTGTGACCCGTGTTCCCTCGGCAAACAGACGCGCAGTGGTGTTATTAATGACCCCGTTAACCCCTTCAATATTGCCGATCATGTCGTTATTCAGCACGGCTTTGATGCGCCAGCCGTCTTCTTTTGCCTTTGCCGCCATGATCTTTCCGCCAAACAGACCCTGCTCTTCGCCGGAGAGTGCTGCGTAGACAATAGAGCCGTTGAAGGTATATTTCGACAGCACGCGTGCCGCCTCCAGTGTGCCGGCGACGCCTGAGGCGTTGTCGTTAGCGCCCGGGGCATCTGACGTAGCATCCATAACATCAGACACACGCGAGTCGATATCGCCGGACATGATCACATAACGCTCCGGATCAGTTGTACCGCGCTGAATGGCAATGACATTCACCACTTCCACCGGGTCGGGAATGCGTTTTTCACCGCTGATCGTATCGGACAGATAATACACTTCCAGACAACCACCGCACTGCGCTGAGATTTTTTCAAACTCTGCTTTAATCCAGCGACGTGCCGCGCCAATGCCGCGGGTATCGCTATCAGTTTCTGACAGGGTATGACGCGTGCCAAAGCTGACCAGCTTACGAATATCCTGCTCAATACGGTCGGGTGAGACTGCCCGGGCTATATCATGCAGCGCATCCTGGTCCTGCGTGGGGTTGGTTTCTGCCAGCGAAACGGCAGAAGTGAACAGCAGACTGCCTGCCAGTACAAATCGCGATAGTGTCATGGTGGTATACCCTGATTGTTAACAACAAGTGCATACGACACTACTGATTATCAGGCTCACCAACAATACCGCTTATCCGCTTAATCGGGGATTCTGTCGACCTGCAGGAAGTTACAACGTTCTGAGTGGCGCCGCCTTAAATAAACGAAAACGCGTCGCCGAACAGATGGTCTTTTTTCAGGCCGCGTACGCCGAAGTCTTCGCGCACGGTTTTGGCCATTTCGAAGCGGCCGGCCACATACACCTGATAGCGGCTGAAGTCAGCGTGGTCTGCCATCACAGCGTGGTGAACCCATCCCGTGCGGCCAGTCCAGCTGTCTTTGGCAAACTCGACCACCGGCACAAAGTGAAAATGCGGGTAGTCCGCATCAAGCTTGCGCAGTTTATCAGCAAAATACAGGTCTTCCTCGTGGCGGCCACCCCAGTAGAGTGTCATGGGCGTAGTACTGCCACTTGCCAGATGCTGCTGCAAAATAGAATACGTATAAGAGAATCCGGTACCGCCGGCGATCAGAATCATAGGCTGACCATTAGGCTGCAGAAAGGCATCACCGTGACCGCCACTGATTGTAATCTCGCCTTCCTGCTGCATGCGGGTCAGTACCTCGCTGGCATAGGTGTTGTCAGGATCTGCGCCAATATGGAGCTCTATGCGGTGATTTTCAGTTGCCGGATTGGCAATCGAAAACGGACGCATGTCTTTTTCGCCCATGTGTACCAGAACGTACTGCCCGGCCTTAAATGCCAGTGGCGTAGCGGGAATAAGATCCACCTTGTACACTGACCCGGTCAGTGGAGTGATAGTGTCAACACGACATAAGATTTCTGACATGATTACTCTTCTTTACGTTACTGGCTGTTATTTTTTTGCGGTGGGCATGATACCAAGCTCATCCCACATGTCATCCACGCGCTGTTTGACAGCCTCGTCCATAACAATAGGTTCGCCCCATTCGCGACTGGTTTCACCCGGCATTTTGTTGGTCGCATCCAGACCCATTTTCGAGCCAAGGCCCGATACCGGCGACGCGAAGTCGAGATAATCAATAGGGGTATTCTCGACCATTACAGTATCCCGTGCGGGATCCATCCGGGTGGTAATTGCCCAGATGACATCGTTCCAGTCCCGTGCATTGACATCGTCATCGCACACCACCACGAACTTGGTATACATAAACTGTCTGAGGAAAGACCATACTCCCATCATTACGCGCTTGGCATGGCCTGGATACTGCTTTTTCATGGTCACGACGGCCATGCGGTATGAGCAGCCTTCAGGCGGCAGATAGAAATCAACAATCTCGGGGAACTGCTTTTGCAGAATAGGGACAAAAACCTCATTCAGCGCAACACCCAGAATGGCGGGCTCATCGGGTGGACGGCCGGTGTAGGTTGAATGATAAATCGGGTTCTTACGATGCGTGATATGGGTTACCGTAAAGACCGGAAACTCATCCACCTCGTTGTAGTATCCGGTGTGATCGCCGTACGGGCCTTCCGGCGCAGTTTCGTTCTGATCAATATAACCTTCCAGCACAATTTCGGCGCTGGCTGGCACCTGCAGATCATTGCTGACCGACTTTACTACTTCGGTTTTATCGCCACGCAGCAAACCGGCAAACGCATATTCAGACAGCGTGTCCGGTACCGGGGTGACGGCGCCCAGAATGGTGGCAGGGTCGGCGCCAAGCGCCACTGATACAGGGTAAGGTTCACCCGGATGCGTCTGACACCATTCACGAAAATCCAGGGCTCCGCCGCGATGTGACAGCCAGCGCATGATCAGCTTGTTTTTGCCCAGCACCTGCTGGCGATAAATGCCCAGGTTCTGGCGCTTTTTGTGCGGTCCCCGCGTAACGGTCAGTCCCCAGGTGATCAGCGGCGCCGCGTCGCCGGGCCAACAGCGCTGTACCGGCAAGCGGGTCAGATCGACATCGTCTCCGGTCAGCACCACTTCCTGACAAACGGCTTTTTTCACCACTTTGGCTGGCATGTTCAGCACCTGCTTGAAGACGGGAAGCTTATCCCACAGGTCTTTTATGCCTTTCGGGGGTTCTGGCTCTTTGAGGTATGCCAGCAGCTTGCCCACTTCCCGGAGCGCTTCCACTGAATCCTGCCCCATGCCCAGCGCTACACGTTCTGGCGTGCCAAACAGATTGGCCAGCACGGGAATATCGTGGTTCTTCGGGTTTTCGAACAGGATGGCCGGGCCACCGGCACGCAGCGTGCGGTCGGCGATTTCTGTCATTTCCAGGTCAGTATCAATTTCCCGGGTAACACGCACCAGCTCACCACGCGATTCCAGCTTGTCTATAAAGTCACGTAAGTCGTTATATTTCATTTGAAGAGGTGATATCCAAAGACTACTCTTTTGGCAGTACTATACCATTAATCATGGATATCCGATCAGATGCATCTGAAATTGCTGACGGTAGCCCTCGCGGTATCGCTTTTTTCTCCCGTGTCGCAGGCCGCGTGCGACACGCCCGCCTATTCCCAGTTTGACTTCTGGCTGGGAGACTGGGCAGTGACCACGCCGGATGGAAAACAGGCTGGCACCAATCAGATCAGCAAAGCCTATGACGGTTGTGTTATCACAGAACATTACAGCAATGCCGCGGGGCCCTATGGCACCAGCCTGAATATTTATGATCAGTCTACCGGAACATGGCATCAGACCTGGGTGGACAGGACAGGGTTACGGCTGATGCTGGACGGCAATCTACAGGGTAATCAGATGATTCTGTCCGGCAAAACGTTATCTAAAGATGGCGAAACCGTGCAACACAGGATAATCTGGACTGACAACGACGATGGAACCGTGCTGCAGCACTGGGCAGTTGTGCAGCCGGGCGAAAGTCAGTGGCAAACGCTATTTAAAGGCGTATACACAAAACAATAACGTACACAGTGCCTGAAGGTGATGTATGACAATATTCGACACGGATTTAACCGAAGAACTGAATCTTATTCTGCGCTTTCCCCGCGAGAGCCTACGCCAGGGACTAAAAATCCATCATGATGCCAGTCAGGCTATCGTTAATGCGGCTGAAAGGCTGTATGCAAAGGGGATTATTACTCAGCCCGATGGCGGTTACCTTACAGATCTGGGCATGGACATTGCCGATCACGCGCGCCGTATTCAGGACGCGCTATTGATGAAGCTAAACTGACTTCAGATATCCGCCGGGGTGTCGATATAAAGAACACTGGTTAGGTGAGGTGTTATTGTCATGCGTTTTTCTTTTCTGCTTTCAGGACTGCTTTTTGCTGTCAGTGTTGCTGCATCAGCGCAGGAAACAGGCAACGAGATAAGAGCGGTGCAGTTGTATTCGCAGGATGACCTTATCCGCATGATCAACAACAATACTCACCTGGATCGGGTTGTGCTGGACCGGTGCCAGCTGGTGCAGGATATTGAAGCCCGTGCTGAAGTGCTGAAAGTACCGTCCTATCAGTTTTTGTGGGGCGACATGCTGGCCTGGGGCGTGTGTGTGGATGCTGAGCCTGAGCGTGGCGTTCACTTTATGGAAGACGCAGCAAACCAGGGGTTGCCCGCGGCACTGGAACAGCTGGGCCGTTACTATGCGACAGGTACGCTGGTACAGCAGGACAAAGAACGCGCCGTTGTTTATTTACGTGAAGCAGCCGCGCTGAACAACCTGAAAGCGAAGCTGCAGCTGGCAGAGCTGTTTATTGAAGGTTATGGCAGCCCGTACGATTACGAAGATGCCTATCACTGGCTGTACAACGCGGTCACCGACGACAAAAAGATCCACGCTAAAATTGCCAGCTATATGGCGAAACTGGAAACGCTGATGCATCCAAAAGCGGTACGTGCCGCGAGACGGCCGGCAGACAGCTAATCGCGCGGGCGACGCGTACCTGTAATCATAGGGCGAATCAGCTCAATGTTACCCTTCCATAGCGTAAAAACTACTGCCGCAATATGAATACACACCAGCGCAAACAGCGAGTTCGCCGCGAGTTCGTGGATCGCTTCCAGCATATCGTTGCCAAATAGCGCGTCCACTTCTTCCATTAAAAAGCCGGTCACGCCGAGCACGCTAAACAGAAATAACACCGCGAACACCATCAGCCAGCCAACCGGATTATGGCCGCTGTCGGTTGGAATGGACTGACTTACCAGATGCTGTTTGTGTTCAATGAGCGCACGGCGCGAGAAATGGAAGTGGCGGAAACCGGCGTAGCCGCGACTGAAGAAACCCCAGAAGAGCCGGACGATGACCAGGGAAAAGACCGTGTAGCCTGCGATTTCATGGGCGTCTTTGCCCGGTTCCAGAATAAAGTAGTTAAGCACAAAGCCGGCGACAAAACTCCAGTGACAGATCCTGACGAGAGGATCCCATACAGGTATGCCGCCGTTCCTTGTCATCAGTGCATCTCTTGCTTAACAATGCTGCCATCGACCGGGTTGAAATAAATTTCAACTTTGTTGTCTGATGAGTCAAAACCGTAAATTTCGTAGCAGTTGCCGTCGGTCACTTTAAACTCATTAATCTGGAAACCTTTGTCGAGCAGCGATGACTGGAATGCATCTGCGTCCATCCATTCGCTTTGTGGCGCAGTGGTACATTGTGTTGTTTCATGTGTACTGCAGCCCGCGGCAGCAAACAGAGCAAGCGCGGAAGTAAGAAGAATTTTACTTTTCATATCTGATTCCTTTTAACCCAAGTTAAACAATGAAAACCTGATGCTTTGATATCCTACACACAAAAACGTTCAAGTACAGTGACCTGAATCAACAGAAATCCGCATAAATACCGCTACAGGCACAAAGACTGTTATACTGCCAGCGTCCTGTGGGTAGTTCGACGGGAGTTGAGAGGAAGGCGCTATCCAAAGCACGCCGTAAACCCGCCCCTGAGGCCGCAAAGTTTCGGATAGCGCCTTCCTCTAAACTCCCTTCCTCAATGCGAACGCCCTGTCACAAACAAGTTAAGGTAAACATAAAATACATGAGTGATGATCCGCATTACGAAAGAGAGAAAGAAAAATACGAGAATCCCGTCGCCAGTCGGGAATATTTGTTAAGTGTACTGAAAGCGCATGGTAAGCCCATGTCGTTTCTGGAGATCTGCAGCGAAGTGAACGCCAGTGACGAAGACAGTCGCATTGGAATTCAGCGTCGGTTACGCGCAATGGAGCGGGAAGGGCAAATTCAGTTTACCCGCCAGAAAACCTATCAGTTACAGAATAAAGACGAACTGATCCGGGGCCGCCTGATTGGCCACCGAGACGGGTTTGCATTTTTGCGCCCGGATGATAAAAGCGGTGACCTTTACGTCAGCGCGGGGCAGATGCAGTTTTATATGCATGACGACATTGTTGAAGCCCGTATCAGTGGTGTCGACCGCAAAGGCCGTAAAGAAGTCTATATTACCCGGCTGATTGAGCCGCGTAGTGAGCCCATTGTCGGGCGATATTTTGTCGAGCATGGGTTCGGCATGGTGGTGCCTGACGACAGCCGTTTACAACATGAAATCGTGATCCCACCGGAAAGTACCTGCGGTGCCCGTATGGGACAGGTTGTGGTTGTGGAGATCACACAACGTCCCCGTCGCCGGGTGAGTCCGGTTGGTAAAATCGTCGAAGTCCTCGGTGAGCATATGGCACCCGGGATGGAAATTGAGATGGCGCTGCGCACCTTTGATATTCCGCATAAGTGGCCTGATGGTGTAACCCGACAGACCGATAAGCTGGGGGAACAGGTACCGGATAAGGCGAAAGAAGGCCGGATTGACCTCAGGCAACTGCCGCTGGTTACCATTGACGGCGAGGATGCCCGGGATTTCGATGACGCCGTTTTTTGTGAACCGCTCGATGACGGCGGCTGGCAACTGTGGGTCGCCATTGCCGATGTCAGTTATTACGTGCGTCCGGGTACAGCACTGGACGATGAGGCGAAAAACCGCGGTAACTCGGTGTATTTCCCGGAGCAGGTTATCCCGATGTTGCCGGAAGTGCTTTCAAACGGCCTTTGCTCGCTGAATCCTGAGGTGGACCGCCTGTGCATGGTATGCGAAATGACGATCACCGAACAGGGCAAGCTGGACAGCTATCAGTTCTACGAGGCGGTTATGAACTCTCATGCCAGACTGACCTATACCAAGGTCTGGCAAATCCTGCAGGGTGACAAAGAGTTGCATCAGCGTTATGCCGAGCACGTACCGCATTTACGCAACCTTCACGACCTGTACCGCGCACTGAAGAAAGCCCGTCAGCATCGAGGGGCGATTGAATTTGAAACGCAGGAAAGTAAGTTCGTCTTCAACGCTCAGCGTAAAATTGAGAACATTGTGCCGGTTGTGCGCAACGACGCGCACAAGCTTATTGAAGAGTGCATGATCATGGCCAACGTCAGTGCCGCGCTGATGTTGGAGAAGCACAAAGCGCCTGCGCTGTATCGTGTGCACGATAAGCCCGATGCCGACCGTCTTAGCGCATTTACCAGTTATCTGAGCGAAATTGGTGTACCGCATCGCATTACCGAAGATGCCTCACCCGCTGACTTTACAGACGTGGTAAATAAAACCCGTCAGCGCCCTGATGAAGAACTGATCCAGACGATGTTACTGCGCTCAA
This sequence comes from Alteromonas nitratireducens, assembly GCF_040812025.1. NCBI lineage: Bacteria > Pseudomonadati > Pseudomonadota > Gammaproteobacteria > Alteromonadales > Alteromonadaceae > Alteromonas > Alteromonas nitratireducens. Next base: position 1,588 of record NZ_JBFNPK010000013.1, on the reverse strand, counting down.
TGAAGCAGGCCGTGTATGACGGTGAAAACATTGGTCACTTCGGCCTGGCCCTGGATGCGTACGCGCACTTCACGTCACCCATCCGGCGTTATCCTGATTTGGTGGTGCACCGTGCGCTGAAAAGCATCATTGCTAAGCAACAGGGTAAACAGGCGGTCACTGGTGCCAAAGCCTATACCATCGAGGAAGTTGAGGAACTGGGTGAGCAGTGCTCGATGACCGAACGCCGGGCAGACGATGCAACCCGTGATGTGGCGGACTGGCTTAAATGTGAATTTATGCTGGATCATGTCGGCGATACCTTTGATGGCGTGATCAGCTCGGTGACCGGGTTCGGTCTGTTTGTGCGCCTGACCGAGTACCACATTGACGGTTTGGTACACATCACGTCACTGGATGATGACTATTATCAGTTTGATGAAATTAAGCAGACGCTGTCGGGCGAGTCGGGGCACCGGCAGTTCCGCCTGGGTGATACGGTTGAGGTTAAAGTGGCCGCGGTTAACCTGGACGAGCGTAAGATTGATTTGGTGTTTGACCAGAAGACGCTGCGTGGCAAAGGCGGTAAAAAGGTCGCGGTGAAAACCGTAAAACGCAGTAAACGCGACGAAAAAGCGTCAGCAAGAAAAGATCGGAAAACATCGAAACCTGCCAAAAAAGGGGGCCCGAAGCGCGCCCGCAGAGGTAAATAAATGGCACAGCAAGAATGGTTATACGGCCTGCATGCGATGCAGTCGGTATTAGAAAAAGAGCCCGAGCGCATACTCGAAATGATGGTGCTGAAGGGACGCAGTGACGAACGACTGGTGAACCTGGTTAATCAGGCCCGCCGGTTCGGGATCAGCGTACAGTTCTGCCAGCGTAAAGTGCTCGATGACAAAGTGGGTGGACAGCAGCACCAGGGCGTAGTGGCCAGAGCGAAACCGGCCAGAGTGCTGGATGAGAAAGATCTTGATGAGGTGCTGAGTCGTCATCAGCAGCCCTTTCTGCTGGTACTGGACGGTGTGACCGATCCGCATAATCTTGGTGCCTGCCTGCGTACGGCCGACGGCGCCGGTGTGCATGCCGTGGTAGTGCCTAAGGACAAGTCTGCCAGCCTGACGCCAACGGTACGTAAAGTGGCCTGTGGTGCCGCCGAAGTGATGCCCCTGATTCAGGTGACGAATCTGGCGCGTACGTTAAAAGACCTGCAAAGCAAAGGGGTCTGGATAGTCGGTACAGCGGGTGAGACCGACAGTCTGCTGTACGATGTTGATCTGACCGGTCCGCTTGCCCTGGTCATGGGGGCTGAGGGTAAAGGGATGCGACGGCTTACCCGCGAACATTGCGACTCGCTGGTAAAACTGCCTATGGCGGGCAGTGTCAGTAGTCTCAATGTGTCTGTTGCTACCGGCATTTGTCTTTACGAAGCAGTCAGGCAGCGCTCTCCTCGCTAGTTGTTCCTTCCTTCTCGTCAAAAAAAGCAGGCATGTGAAGTGACCCCCAATAGTTGGACATTCCAATTACTGGGGGTCTTTTTATGTCCAAATACAATAGAGCGTTTAAGTTAAAGCTCGCCAAACTCGCTCAAACTCTATCTTCCGGGGAG
>NZ_JBFNPK010000012.1:0-106304 GCF_040812025.1 Alteromonas nitratireducens | reverse complement strand
AGTCTGTCGCGATTTATAATGAGAAAAGGCCGCATCTGGCCCTAAAATACAAAACGCCCGATGAAGTTCACCGGGCGCTTTAAACTGAAATAAGTGTCAACTTATATCAGGACTAGTCAGGGTTATTACTCACTTATTATTTCAAAGTCATCACCAGTAACGCTGATGCGAATGGTCGACTCAGGCATAATCTCTCCCGACAGCAGCTTCTGTGCCAGCGGGTTTTCAATTTGCACCTGAATAGCCCGCTTCAGTGGCCGCGCCCCGAATACCGGGTCAAACCCGGCCTCAGCCAGCTTGTCCATAGCTGCACCAGACAGTTCCAGCTTATAGCCTTTGTCGGCAAGGCGCGCGCGCAGTGATGCCAGCTGGATTTTGGCAATCGACTTGATTTGCTCTTTACCCAGCGGATGGAACACAACAATGTCATCGACCCGGTTAATAAACTCGGGACGGAAATGCTGCCCTACCACGTTCATCACCATCGACTTCATTTCACTGTACTGACTCTCCTCATGCTTATCCTGAATAATGTCAGAGCCAAGGTTAGAGGTCATAATCACCACCGCATTTTTGAAGTCGACAGTTCGCCCCTGGCCGTCGGTCAGGCGCCCGTCGTCAAGTACCTGCAGCAGAATATTAAACACGTCAGGATGTGCTTTCTCGACTTCATCCAACAGGATCACCGAATACGGTTTGCGTCTGACCGCCTCGGTCAGGTACCCGCCTTCCTCATATCCAACGTACCCCGGAGGCGCACCAACCAGGCGCGCTACAGAATGTTTTTCCATAAACTCTGACATATCAATGCGCACCATGGCGTCTTCCGTATCAAACAGGAAACCTGCCAACGCTTTACAGAGCTCGGTTTTACCTACCCCTGTCGGTCCTAAAAACAGGAAAGAACCTATCGGACGGTTCGGATCTGCCAGTCCCGCACGCGAGCGCCTGATGGCATTAGCAACCGAGACAACCGCTTCATCCTGACCTACCACACGTTTATGCAGCACTTCTTCCATACGCAGTAACTTGTCACGCTCACCTTCCAGCATTTTTGCCACCGGAATACCGGTCCAGCGAGACAGAACGTCGGCGATTTCAGTATCAGTCACCTTGTTTTTGAGCAACCGGGTTTCGCGTGTTTCATTTTCAGCCGCTCTCTCTAATCTGGCTTCCAGTTCAGGGATCCGGCCGTACTGCAGTTCTGACATGCGGTTTAAGTCTGATGCACGGCGTGCTATTTCCAGATCCAGTTTCGCCTGCTCCAGTTCAGAGCGGATAGACTGGGTGCCCTGCATCGCTTCTTTCTCTTCCTGCCAGACCTTTTCTAGGTCTGCGTACTTACTTTCCAGCTGTTCACGTTCAAGCTCAATAATCTCAAGTCGCTTGTGACTTGCATCGTCGGTCTCTTTGGCCAGTGCCTGTTCTTCCAGTTTAAGCTGGATGATCCGACGCTCCAGTCTGTCCATTTCTTCCGGTTTGGAATCAATTTGCAGGCGGATACTGGATGCTGCCTCATCAATCAGATCAATGGCTTTGTCAGGCAGCTGCCTATCACTGATATAACGGTGCGACAGCGTTGCCGCCGCGACGATTGCCGGGTCTGTGATGTCAACGGAATGGTGCAGCTCATAGCGCTCTTTCAGTCCGCGCAGAATAGCGATGGTATCCTCGACACTCGGCTCATCCACCAGCACTTTCTGGAAACGACGCTCCAGCGCCGCATCTTTTTCAATATACTGGCGATACTCGTCGAGGGTTGTTGCGCCGACACAGTGTAACTCGCCTCTCGCCAGAGCCGGCTTCAGCATGTTACCGGCATCCATTGCGCCATCGGACTTGCCGGCCCCGACCATGGTATGCAACTCATCGATAAACAGGATCACACGTCCTTCTTCCTTCGCCAGTTCGTTGAGCACGGCCTTAAGACGCTCTTCAAACTCACCGCGATATTTTGCGCCAGCGACCAGTGCGCCCATATCCAGCGCCAGTACCCGTTTATCTTTCAGACCCTCGGGCACCTCGCCATTGATAATACGCTGCGCGAGCCCTTCAACAATCGCGGTTTTACCCACACCAGGTTCACCAATCAACACCGGATTGTTTTTGGTTCTGCGCTGTAACACCTGAACGGTCCGGCGGATCTCATCGTCACGCCCAATGACCGGATCCAGCTTGCCCTGCTCCGCACGTTCTGTCAGATCCGTGGTGTATTTCTCCAGTGCCTGACGCACGTCTTCGGCGTTAGGATCTGTGACTTTCTGGCCGCCACGCATTTTGTCGATAGCCTTTTCTACCGCTTCCTTGGTGACATTCAGCTCTTTGAGAATATCGCCGAGCTTGCCTTTATCCTGCAGCGCCGCGAGCACAAAGATTTCTGAGGTTATGTATTCATCCTTGCGCTGCTGGGCAATTTTGTCGCACAGATTGAGCAGAATGCCGCTGTCTTTACTTAACTGCACATCACCGCCGACACCCTCAACCCTGGGCAGGCGTTCAATTGCCTCGCTCAGCGCTGAGCGCAGCGCGTTTGCATTAATGTTTGCCTGATCAAGCAACGGCCGGACGGAGCCGCCCTGCTGGTTGAGCATCGCGGTCATCAGATGCACCGGTTCGATGAACTGGTGATCACGCCCCAGCGCAAGAGACTGGGCGTCTGATATCGCCATTTGGAATTTACTGGTAAATCGGTCTAATCGCATGACTCGTATCCCCTAAAAAATGTTTAATAATTTATGGGTACTGTTCAACAAGTATTCAAGTCGATGATGTTATCGAAAGCCGGTTGATTGATTTAGCGCAAAATCAGGGACGGATCCCGATAACCGTCGCAATACGGCCGGTAGTCGCCAGTCCCTGATGACTGGCACGCCGGTGGGAGAAAAATAACTCATCTTCAGTGTAGGTGCAGTGCTTGCTGTCGCAGATAGCCCCAACGCCAACGCTTCTCAGCTGCTGTGCGGCTATCTGAGCGAGATCAATCACGCCTTTGTCTTTTGATGTAAACGCGACAGCGTCCGGCCACTCCTTAAAACGTTCAGCAAGTTCGCGATCGACTTCATAACACGCTTTACTGATCGCAGGCCCAACCCACGCCATAAGTTTTTCCGCCGGCGCAGTCATTGCGGCTACTGTCGCACGGATAATCTGACTATCCAGGCCTTTCCAACCGGCGTGAATAGCGGCAACTTCGGTACCATCACTATCGCACAAAATAACCGGCACACAGTCAGCTGTCATAACGGCACAGAAAACGCCCGGCGTGCGGCTTATCGCGGCATCGCCATTGATGTCATTGCCAGGCAGCATCACTACCTTGTTACTGTGTGTCTGGTTCAGCCAGGTGATTGCATCGGCGTATGGAAGCGCGGCACGGTTTGTTTGAACCGCGCCGGGCGCGTCTCCGACATGGGCACCAAGGTTAAGGGCATTGTATGGTGGCAGACTCACCCCGCCCAGGCGCGTTGTCGCGTAGGCTTCGATGTTTGCCGGAGCTGACCATGCCGGAGATATCAGTGGGAGTGTCACAGCGGTTCGTCCGCGTGCTCGCGGGTATCCTCCCGTACGCTGTCAATCAGCGCCACCATATCGTCAGGTAAAGGCGCCTGCCAGGTCATCCATTCATCGGTACGAGGATGGAATAGCGACAATTGTGCAGCATGCAGCGCCTGTCTGCGGAACTGTCTTAATGCGTTGACGCAGCTCTCCGTTGCCCCCTTAGGCAAACGTGGCCGGCCGCCATACACCGGATCGCCCACCAACGGATGTTTGATGTAAGTCATATGCACCCTGATCTGATGCGTTCTGCCGGACTCCAGCTTAAGACGGACATGAGTATGGGCACGAAACTTTTCAATCACCCGGTAATGCGTCACGGCCGGTTTTCCGAATTCCCGTACTGCCATTAACGTGCGTTTAGTAGCATGACGACCAATCGGTGCATCAACCACTCCGCCGGCCACCATGGTTCCCATTACCAGCGCTTCATATTCACGACTCATAACCCGGTTTTGTAACTGATCCACCAGATGCGTCTGCGCCTGAAGCGTTTTCGCCACAACCATCAACCCGGTAGTATCTTTATCCAGGCGATGTACGATACCGGCACGAGGCACTTTATCAATGCCAGGCACGTGGGCCAGCAACGCGTTAAGGAGCGTACCGCGAGGATTGCCCGCTCCAGGATGCACGACCATATCCGCTGGTTTATTAATAATAAGAATATCGTCATCCTCATAGACAATATTCAGTGCGATGGCCTGAGGCTCACTGACGACTTGTTTTTCTACCGTCGCGTTAATTTTTATGGTTTCATCGCCAAGCATTTTCTGACGGGGGACGGTGACGGTTTCACCGTTAATGCTGACCTGCCCTTCCTGGATCCAGGTTTTCATGCGAGAACGGGAAAAATCCGGGAACAAATCCGCCAAAACCTGATCTAACCGCTGACCGTAATGTGCCGGCTCTGTTGATGCTTCCAGTACAATTTTATCTTCTGCTTGCGTCATAACATCGGAGGTTGCTTTTAAAAGTCGCATTATAACAAGGAATCCGTCCATTAACCGGACTGTTTAAGAAATTGTATGGTCATACGTACGCTGAGTGGTTAGAATAGCCAACCCGGCCAGCAAAGACGGCGATAAATCCACTGTTTTTAGCAGGAAAGAAAACATTATTATGAAGTCAGTAAGAATATTAGGCCCCCTTCTGCTCGGTGCAGCCATATCACTGAGCGGATGCAGTAGTTCTTCGGATAACGAAGAGAAGGCCGCATTGGCCAACATGGGTGCTCAACAGCTGTATGACAGTGCAAAACGCAGCATGGAATCCGGAAATTTTGGCACCGCAGCAACGACGCTGAGTTCACTTGACTCACGTTATCCCTTTGGTCCTCTCTCACATCAGGTACAGCTGGATCTGATTTACAGCTACTATAAGTCAGGTAAAACCGACGAAACGCTGGCAACGATTGACCGCTTTGTTCGCCTCAATCCAAACCACTCAGATGTGGATTACGCCTATTACATGCGTGGCCTGACCAACATGGAGTCAGACAGCAATCTGTTTCAGGATTTGGTTAATATCGACCGGGCTGATCGTGATCCGGCAAGTTCACGACAGGCCTTTGATGACTTCCGTCGTTTGATTGAGCAGTATCCCGACAGCAAGTACGCTGCTGATGCGCGCAAACGTATGCTACACATCAAAGAACGCCTGGCGCGATACGAAATTGCGATTGCGCGTTTCTATATGCGTCGGGAGGCGTTCGTCGCAGCCGCGAACCGCGGTCGTTACGTGATTGAACATTTCCCGGATTCATCACAAGTCCAGCAAGCACTGGAGATCATGGTATCAAGCTACGATCAGCTTGGGCTGGAAGAACTGAAAAATAACGCCATGAAAACACTGAAACTCAACTATCCCGACAGTGAATTCATTGGATGACAAAAAAGGCTGCCTCAGGCAGCCTTTTTTATTAGCGAAAAAACAGATGACTGAAGGGGTTCAGCAGCCTGGCAATACCGGAAGTAAAATGCAGCGGCTGATCAACGATGCTGAATACCAGACATCCCTCAGACGCATCTGACCGCGGCGCATGCGTGTGCTCACCATCCAGGTAGATAAAGTCGCCCGTATCGTACGTATGCAGGCCGTCGCTGAATTCACCATCCAGCACCAGTGTATATTCCGTACCGCGGTGGGTATGTTCCGGCACGCTTCCGCCACTGCCCATGTAGATAAAATTCGCCACACCCTGATTACCGAGATCAACCGGGGCCTGCCACAGCCGGCCAACAAGGCTTGACCAATTGCCCATGCGCTGGGTGTAACGCGCCAACGTGTGCGGCAGCGTAAACTTACGACCATCAAGCTCAATCACAGCGTCTTTCTTCGGGCTACAGGAAATATCACGGGTGTCAGCCACAGGCTGCGTCAGAATATCTGCCAGCATAGACTCGAAAGCAGACCCGTCCGCCATGCTTGTTACGTCCGTTTCGTCGACAGACTCTGCGAGTAAATCAGTTTCAAGCGCCACCCGCCGGCGGCAGACACTGCACATATCGCAGTGTGCCGACACCATTAACGACTCGACGGGTGCCAGAGTGCCCTCAGCAAAAGCGACAAGCTGCTCAGAGCGGGGATGAAACTTAATCATTGTCGTGAAGCATACCTTTTAAACGTTGCAGCGCTAAGCGGGTGCGTGATTTCACGGTGCCGAGCGGAATATCAAGCTCATCGGCCACTTCCTGCTGCGACTTTCCGTCAATATAAATCGATTCGATCACCGCCTTCTGCTTTGCTGGTAAAGACTCAAACATGAAACCAATCTGTTCGAGGGTAACCTGTTCATCCAGAGAGGCTTCGTTAACATCAGCAGTCTGTTCACACAGCACTGGCCATAAGTCATCTGAACAAACATCTTCTTTACGATTTTGCAGCTTACGGAGCATGTCGAAACGGATGTTCCGTGCGATGGTAAAGATCCATGTCGATGGTGACCCTTTCTCTGCGTTAAACAGATGGGCTTTCTGCCACACATTCGACATCGTGTCCTGCACCAGTTCCATCGCCAGCGCCTCATTCCCCATCTGTTTAAGGGCATAAGAGCGCAGGCGCGGTGCGAAGTAGTTAAAGACTCTCGCAAACGACGCTTTACAACGAGTTTCTGCGACCTTCACGATATAATCAGACATCTCGTTTGCACAATCTTTTGGCTTTACTGCACTGTTGCTTTGTTCCAGTGGAATTCCAACTAACATATGACCTGTCCGTTTTTCCGATGGGTTTCAGATTCTCTATGTACAGCAGCACAAGACGGTACTAAATCTTCGTTACTGAACATGCGTAAGGTATAACCTCACACAAATCATACCCGTTTATTCGATGAGAGCAGACAGATAGTTCATTAATTTTCTGCAATCTTTCTGCTGCAGAAAATGCTGTTTCTGTCTTGCATCAACGGGAAGGAGCTCCAGCCAGCGGTGCATGACCCATACCGGGTCATCAAACGCAGGATTGTCGTACATCGCTCCCAGCTCATGATACCGTTCAAAAATTTCTTGTAGCCGCTCGTCCATAGGCGCGATTTGTTGAGGTGAGATATCACAACACCAGGGCTGCACGGTTTCACATTTTCCGACTCGCAATCCATCATGTTCTGTTCGGATATCGGTTACCTCAACGCTGTGGATCCCAGCAATCTTTATGCCAAGCAACCCATCTTCAAGCAGATCGAAGTCAATCACTTCAGCGTAAGTGCCGATCGGAAAGATGTGTTCGTTCGCCTCTTTATCTCCTCTGGCATTGAGCATACACATGACAAATCCCTTACCAGAGGCGCACGCCTCCTTGACCATCCTGACATAACGCGGCTCGAAAATACGCAGGGACATTCGCCCCCCGGGGAGCAAATGCGCTGATAGTGGAAACAAGGGTAATTCGTACTGATCCATTATTTGCGACGACAAAATAACCATTTGCTGGCTATACGACCCGTGTAGATTTTTGGATCGAATGTGAAAAATTTTCACACTTGGGTCTCAACTGACTGATCCGCCGGTAAAGTTTTCATGTAATCAGAGGCAAACAACCAAATGCTTTCATAATGTCAGTACTTTCCCGTTTTAGCGAATTGTATGAAGAGCTTACCAGCGTAACGCCGGACCGCCTGCGACAGCTTTACGCAGACGACATCCTGTTCATCGACCCGATTCAGACGCACCAGGGTATTGAGTCGGTCATCCGGTATTTTGAGGCGCTCCTGGTTCAGGCTGAATCGTGCCGGTTTGCCATCAGTAACACCATACCGACCCAGCAAAACGCCGAGAACATTGACTACATCGTCACCTGGACTATGACCTTGAAAGTCAGACAATCAGCCACTCCGATTGTGCTTGATGGCATCACACAGCTTAAGGTCAGCGATGACAGGATCACCTACCATCGCGACTATTATGATCTCGGACAAATGGTCTATGAACACATTCCATTACTCGGCTGGGCAGTCAAAAGAGTGAAAAAGAGACTGGCGATATGAAAACAATACTTATTACCGGTGCCACGTCAGGCATCGGGCGGGCGCTTGCCCTTCATGCAGCAGACAACCATTATCAGGTTATCGCCTGCGGCCGGAATCAGTCGGCGCTGGACGATATGGCTCAGCATCCGAATATTACAGGGTGCCGCTTTGATGTAACGGACCTCGAAGACACACGTCAGGCGCTCGCTGCACACTCTCCTGATATTGCCGTACTGAATGCCGGTACCTGTGAGTATGTTGACCTTAACAATTTTGAGCCTGAGATGTTTCGCCGCGTGTTTGAGCCCAACTTTTTCGGCGTTATCAATTGCGTCGATGCACTGTTGCCGTCATTAACAGCGGGAAAACAACTGGTGATTGTTGACAGCATGGCGCGACTGTTTCCGTTTACCCGCGCCGAAGCCTATGGGGCAAGTAAGGCTGCGTTGTATTACTTTACCAAAAGCCTGGATGTCGATCTGTCCCGTCGGGGTGTCATTGTTCAGACCGTCTCTCCGGGATTTGTTGAAACGCCGCTTACCGATAAAAACGATTTTGAAATGCCAATGATCATCTCATCAGAAGATGCCGCCAAAGCCATGCTCGATGGCATTGCCGGTCAGCATCGCAGCATATTTTTTCCATCCGCGTTTGGCTGGATATTAAGAACTATGAGTAGTCTTCCGGCGTGGCTTAAACGCCGGCTGTCCATTTTAATGAGAGATAAGCAGTAGGACATCAGCAGAACATGACAAAACGCATTGCAATTATCGGGACGGGCATTGCTGGCCTGACGAGTGCATATCTGCTTCACCGCGAGCATGATATTACCGTCTACGAGGCAAATGATTATATTGGTGGGCATACGGCAACCAAAACCATCGATGAAGATGGTGTGCCACTGAATATTGATACTGGGTTTATCGTCTTTAACGACTGGACGTACCCTAATTTCATTGCGCTGATGAACCAGCTTGGCGTTGACTATCAGCCAACCGAAATGAGTTTCTCCGTATCGAGTCCGGTTGCAAACCTTGAATACAACGGCAACAACCTGAGCAGCCTGTTTGCACAACGACGAAACCTGCTTCGCCCGCGCTTCTGGAAAATGCTACGGGATATTGTTCGCTTTAATAATGCCTGCAAAACCATGCTGGAATCAGGCCGCGATACCAACGGTATGACTCTGGGCGATTGTATTGACGAGCTTGGCCTGGGCGCTGACTTTGCTAATTTTTACATTCTGCCAATGTGCGCTGCGATATGGTCTTCAACCCTGGCGCAGACGCGTGCCTTCCCGCTCACGTTTTTCCTGAAGTTTTTCCACAATCACGGCTTGCTGAATATTACCAACCGTCCTCAGTGGCATACGATCAAAGGAGGCTCTAAACAATATATTGCGCCGTTGACTGCAGGCTTTAAGGATCGTATCCGTCTGTCGAGTCCGGTCAGACAGGTAGAAAAAACAGACGGTGGCTGGCAGGTCACTACCAGCGGCGGAGACGCCGACGTATACGATCACGTTATCTTTGCCTGTCACAGCGATGAGGCGCTGGCAATGCTGTCACAGCCAACCGAAGCACAACAGGCGATTCTGGGCGCCATTCCCTACGCCATGAATGATGTTGTGCTGCACACGGATATACGCCAACTACCGAAAAGAAGGCGGGCGTGGGCAAGCTGGAACTACCGGTTGCATGACCCGGCGCAGGAGCAGCACCGGCCTGCAACAGTCACCTACAACATGAATATCCTGCAGCGCCTGGACGTCAGGAAAACCTACTGTGTCACACTGAATGACACTGACAGCATTGACGAACGCTGTATTTTAGGACATTACCGCTATGCCCACCCGCAGTTCAGCCAGGCGTCACTGGCCGCACAGCAACGGCGCGACGAAATTTGCGGAAAAGGCAATCTGCATTTTTGTGGTGCCTACTGGTATAACGGATTTCACGAAGATGGCGTAAGAAGCGCACTGGATGTCGCGGGCCGTTTTGGAGCATCATTGTGACGGAGAGTGCATTGTACGACGGCGTGGTCTTTCATCAGCGCTTTCGACCGACACAACACCGCTTTGACTATCGCATCTACATGTTCTGGCTGAAGCTGGATGAACTCGCTTCTCTGTCGACCAGCATTCGTCATTTCTCCAGTGAACATCGAGCCCTGGCCGAGTTCAGGCGCACCGATTACCTGGGTGATCCTGCGCTGCCTCTGTCTGAGGCGGTAAAACAAAGAATGAGCGAACTACATGGTTCCCCGCTCGATGGCGATGTGTTTTTTCTTGGTAACATCCGGATGCTGGGGATTTACTTCAGTCCGGTTAATTTTTACTTTTTGCGGCAGGCCGATGGCACCTTCAGTCATATGCTCGCCGAGGTCAGTAATACTCCCTGGAATGAACGCCATCATTACCTGGTCGACCTCGCTACCCAGCACCCAACGCAGAAAGCCTTTCATGTTTCCCCGTTTAATCCCATGGACATGGCGTATCAGTGGCGGATAACGTCCCCCGACGATACGCTGTCCCTGGCCATGGATTGCGTGCGCCAGGACAAGGAGTTCACAGCGGGTATTAACATGAAAAAAATGTCACTGAACTCGGCGTCTTTACAACACGTAATGAAACGAACGCCAAGTATGACGCTCAAGACGGTAACCGGTATTTACTGGCAGGCCTTAAAACTGTGGCTGAAACGAACACCGGTCTACCCTCACCCTAAAGCAAGTCAGGAAGAAAGATAATGTCACAAGGTGAATCCGTAATTACCCAACAGCAGCGTGTTTCTGTGGCAACACGCTTTTACCGCGGCTTATTTTTTAAGTGTCTGAGTATTTTACCGATGGGATGTATCACCCTGTTTGAAAACGGGGAGAAAGTCGGCCAGTTCGGCGATGCGGACTCCGATCTCAGAGCCAACGTCAACATTCTGGACCCGTCTGCTTACCGCCAGTTTATGTTTGGTGGCAGTATTGCGGCCGGTGAGACCTACATGAACGGCCTGTGGACGTCTGACGACCTGACCGCCGTGATCCGGATATTTGCCCGTAACCTGCCCATGCTTGATGCCTGGGAGAAAAAGTTTAAATGGCTGTCTATGCCGCTCATGAAGCTTCAGCACCTGAGCAACCGCAACACACGCAAGCAGGCTAAGAAGAACATTGAAGCGCATTACGATCTTGGAAACCGCCTCTATTCGCGGTTTCTGGACAACACCATGATGTATTCTTCTGCCATTTATCCCGACCCTAATGCGAGCCTGTCAGAAGCACAAAATCACAAGCTTCGTACCATCTGCGATAAGTTACAACTGACGCCAGATGACCACCTGCTTGAAATTGGTACCGGATGGGGGGGCCTCGCTGTGTACGCGGCGAAGCACTACGGATGTAAGGTGACGACCACCACCATTTCGGAAGAACAATTTGCCTACGCCACGCAGTGGATCGCCCGTGAAAAACTGGAAGACAAAATCACATTGCTGAAGAAGGACTACCGTCTGCTTGAAGGCAGTTACAGCAAACTGGTGTCGATAGAAATGATCGAAGCGGTAGGTAAAGAATACCTCGGAAATTTCTTTGAAAAGTGCTCCTCACTGATCAGGGACGATGGACTCATGCTGTTGCAGTCCATAATCATTGATGACCGCCGCTATGACAGCTACGCGAATAGCGTAGACTTTATTCAGAAATACATTTTCCCGGGTGGCTTTCTGCCGTCCCAGTACGAAATTAACGCACACCTGAAACGTTTCACCGACATGAGTGTCCGCGACCTGCAGGATATCGGTCTGGATTATGCGAAAACGCTGAACGACTGGTATCTCGCATTTAATTCGGCCCGTGATGCGCTCATGGATGACGGCTACGATGAACGGTTCATGCGTATGTGGACGTATTATCTGAAATATTGCGAGGGAGGGTTCCTTGAGCGGACGATCAGTACGGTTCAGCTACTGCTGAGTAAACCCCACTACCGCACCGCCATCACGCGCTAAGCGAACAATAAACAAGGCCAGCATTATTGCTGGCCTTGTTCTTCCAGCACTGAAATAGGTTTTGACAGCATCGGTTTACCCTGGTTAATGGTAATTTCCACACGCCGGTTGCGGGCACGGTCGTCGGCCGTTACTGCATTTTCAATCAGCGGCTGCGTATCTGCTTTCCCCACCACCGCCATCCGCGATTCGTCAAACCCGTCGGCCCGGCGCATAGCCTCTGCCACGGCAACCGCACGCTGAGACGACAAATCCCAGTTCGAACTGTATAGTTCATTGGATATCTGCTGACCATCACTGTGGCCTGACACCACTATTTCACCAGGTACATCTGCCAACAATTCACCAATGCGTCGCAGGATTGGCTGGAACTGTGGCTGCAGGAAGGCCGACCCTGCCGAGAACGAACCATTTTCACGGATGCGAATTGTCAGTTGCTGACCCAGCGACTCCATTTCAATCGATCCATCCAGGATTTGCTTCTGCAACTGCTGGGCAACTTTCTTCATCAGCTCGCTGGTTTCCGCTTCATCACTGCTTTGCTGCGATGATGCAGCCTGCTCACTGGCCGTTTGCTGGGACTGACCGCCACGCTGGTTCCCACGTTGTTTCTGACGACCTCCAGCCGAATCTTCATCACCGGCCTGAAACTCAAGCATTTGCTCGGTCATTTCTATGGTTTGCTGCTGGATCGTTTCAATCGGCGTGGGATCCGGCCGTCCCGGACGAAACTCCATAGCAATAACACTGGTGCCTTTCGGGATATCTTTTACTTCAATCTTGTTTTGTACACCGAACGCAAACTTCATCGAACCGGCGATCTGCTTGAACTTCAGTACGTCCATTTCAGAGAACGCCAGCAACAGAACAAAGAAGCACATCAGCAGCGACATCAGATCGGCAAATGTCCCCATCCAGGCAGGCAGTCCCTCAGGGGGACATTTGGGGCATTCTTCTTCCTGCTCGGCCATGATTACTCTTCCTCTGTCGCGCCGCGTTTGCTGGCAGCCAGATAATTTTTCAGGATCCCTTCAATCACGCGCGGGTTTTGTCCGTCCGCGATCCCCACAATGCCATCAAGCACCAGTTTCTGATTCAGCTTTTCTTCCTGCGCGCGGTTATTCAGCTTGATCGCAATAGGCAAACACACAACGTTGGCCATAAACGCGCCATACAGGGTGGTTAGCAAGGCAACTGCCATCGCCGGGCCGATAGCTTTGGGATCGTCCATGTTTGACAACATGGCCACCAGACCAATCAGGGTACCAATCATGCCCATTGCTGGTGCCACATCTCCCATATTTTTGTAGATAGCCGCACCAAACTCATGCCGCTCGGTGGTCATGGCGATGTCTTTTGTCAGGGTTTCACGAACCACTTCGATGTCATGGCCATCCACCAGCATGTCGACACCTTTCTGCATGAAGGGATTTTCAATTTCCGCTTCTTCCAGCGCAAGAAACCCGCCTTTACGCGCAGCATCGGCCATTTCTACGATTTTTTCGATCAGGGATTCCGGGGAGTCAATCTTAAACAGGAAGGCTTTTGCAGCAATTTTTCCGGCACCAAAAAACTGGCCAAGTGTGAATTGCGAGAGCACAACAAACAACGACCCCCCAAAGACGATAAGAATTGACGGGACGTTGATGAACATGGCCATATTTCCGCCCATGACCATGGCCATGACCACGAAACCGATTGCCCCTAACATTCCAATGACGGTTGCTAAATCCACTCACTCATCCTCTTCTATCGCAGGCACACCCGGCGGTGCACAGTCATTTGCTGCTAATCAGTCTACAGACTGTTATTCTATCGGCACATTGCAGGATTTCTATAACAACCTGCGACATTTTACCTGTGATACCAATAACTAACTGGGATCGCCTTTGATGATTCTGACCTACACAGCGTCATAAGGCAATCTTGCCCCCACAAACCATTTGACCCCCTGCCCCCCCCTCGGTTAAGGTGCGCCGTATTCAACGACTGATAAGGATTGCGCGATTGTGAGCAACGACACATCGTCCCCCACCTTCGAAGAAACCCTGGCCGAACTGGAACGCATTGTTGATGACATGGAGAACGGCGAGCTGCCGCTGCATGAAGCGCTGCAAAAGTTTGAGCGCGGTATTCAGCTGTCCAGACTGAGTCAGCAGTCTTTAGAGCAGGCACAGCAAAAAGTCAGCCTGTTGCTGAATGAAAACGGTGAAGAAACGCTGGTTCCGCTGGACAACAGCGCGGACAATAACGACTAATCACAACATGATGCATTACCGGGTCTGATTGCTATGACAATCTCGGCGTTACAAGCGCGCGTTAAAAGCGCAACAGATAAAGCCCTTCTTGAACATCTGGACCGCCTCGATAATCACGCTCCACGGCTTAAGGCTGCGATGCAACATGCGCTGTTGGCGGGTGGCAAACGCATGCGTCCGCTGCTGGTTCATGTTATCGCCGAAACCATTGGTCTGGCCGACGCAGACAGTGAAGCCATTGCCACCGCCATTGAATGTATCCATGCCTACTCGCTGGTACATGATGACCTGCCGGCCATGGACGATGACGATCTGCGAAGGGGACAGCCAACCTGCCATATCGCCTTCGACGAAGCCACGGCGATCCTTGCTGGCGATGCGCTACAGACCCTCGCATTTACCGTCCTTTGTGACGCGCCGCTAAGTACTTATGCCCATAGCCGTCGAATTGATTTGGTCAGTCTGCTGGCCAGTGCCGCGGGCTATTCAGGAATGTGTGGTGGTCAGGCAATTGATCTGGATGCAACCGGCAAACACATCAGCGCCGATGCACTGACACAACTTCACAACCTCAAGACCGGCGCTCTGCTTAAGGCCTGTGCGCAAATGACCACGGCCGTTTGTGCATCCATCGAGGAGGCGCATGCCAGCGCAATTATCCGCTTTGCCGATATTATTGGTCTGGCGTTTCAGGTTCAGGATGATATCCTCGACGTAGAAGGAAGCAGTCATCTTACCGGTAAGCCTGCAGGTTCCGACCAGGCGCTGGGCAAAAATACCTACCCCGCCCTGTTGGGCATGGAAAAAGCAAAGCAGGAATTGGTCCGTTTGCACCATGCAGCACTTCAAGCGCTGGAGGGTTTACCTTACAATACAGAGTTGCTGGTTGCCTTCAGTGAACTGATGGTAAAACGCGACCACTGACACTGCGCTGCTCGCAAGTAATCACAAAGACAACAACAATGAGTTTAGATATACAGCACTACCCGACACTGGCGCTGGCCCAATCCCCTGAGCAGTTGCGTAAACTGCCGCAGGAAAAGCTGCGTACGCTGGCTGATGAATTACGAGAATATTTACTGAACTGTGTCAGTCAGAGCAGTGGCCACTTTGCGTCAGGGCTTGGGACCGTGGAACTGACTGTTGCCCTGCATTACGTGTATAACACGCCGTTTGACCGGTTGATCTGGGACGTCGGTCACCAGGCGTATCCGCACAAAATCCTTACCGAACGTGCTGAGCGAATGTCGACAATTCGACAAAAGAACGGTTTACATCCCTTCCCCTGGCCGCCAGAGAGTGAGTATGACACCTTTGCTGTCGGTCATTCGTCTACGTCTATCAGTGCCGCTCTGGGGATGGCTGTCGCAGCTGAGCGCGAAAATGCAGGCAGAAAAGTGGTTGCCGTCATTGGCGATGGAGCGATGACCGCGGGCATGGCCTTTGAAGCCATGAACCATGCAGGCGACATTAATAAAGATATGGTGGTGGTGCTTAATGACAACGAAATGTCCATTTCGGAGAACGTTGGCGCACTCAACAGCCACCTGGCTCGTCTGCTGACCGGTAACTTCTTTAACACGATTCGCGATGGAGGCAAGAAGTTACTGAGTAATGTACCGCCTATTCGTGAGTTTGCCAGCCGTGCTGAAGAACACTTAAAAGGCATGGTCGCGCCCGGTACTATCTTCGAAGAACTCGGCTTTAACTACATTGGCCCTATTGATGGTCACGATGTGGATGCCGTGGTCGACACGCTGCGTAATATGCGTAAATTTAAAGGCCCGCAACTGTTGCACGTGGTCACACGTAAAGGCAAAGGTTATGCGGTTGCTGAAGAAGATCCGATTAAATTTCATGCTGTACCCAAGTTTAATCCCGCAGATAACGCGCTGCCGGCATCCAAGCCATCAGCACCGACCTTTTCAGCAATTTTCGGCCAGTGGCTGTGTGATATGGCATGCCATGATCCTAAGCTGATGGCCATCACGCCCGCCATGCGTGAAGGTTCGGGTATGGTGAAGTTTTCCCAGCAGCACCCGGATAAATACTTCGATGTTGCCATTGCTGAGCAGCATGCGGTTACCTTCGGTGCAGGTCTTGCCAAAGAAGGCTACAACGCGGTGGTCGCGATTTACTCGACGTTCCTGCAACGCGCCTATGATCAGTTGATTCATGACGTGGCACTGCAGAATTTGCCGGTTCTGTTTGCCATTGACCGTGCCGGCATTGTCGGCGCGGACGGCCCTACCCATCAGGGCGCATTTGATATTGCGTACCTGCGCTGTATTCCCAACATGATCATCATGACACCCAGTGATGAAACCGAATGCCGCGACATGCTTTATACCGGCCATAAAGCAAACCAGCCCGCCGCTGTTCGCTATCCGCGCGGTTCAGGCACCGGTATTGCGCCACCAGAGACGATGACGGAACTGGCTTTGGGCAAAGCGCGCACACTCCGCAAAGGCAAACAGGTGGCGATTCTGAACTTTGGTACCCTGCTGCCTTACGCGCAGGCAGCAGCCGATGCGCTGGACGCTACTCTGATTGATATGCGTTTTGTTAAACCCCTGGATGCCGACGCTATCGCACAGGCAGCCGCCGGCCACGACCTGCTGGTAACGCTGGAAGATGGTTGCCGTATGGGCGGCGCTGGCAGCGCTGTCATCGAGCATCTGCAGGATACCGGTACGCTGATAAGAGTACTGACCCTGGGACTGCCTGACAGCTTTATTCTGCAGGGCACACAGCAGGAAATGTACGCAGAACTGGGACTGGACACCGACGGTATTGTTGCTGCAGTCGCCGGTATTCTGAATAAGTAAGTCACGACGCTGACGCGCTGTTTGCGCGTCAGTTGTCGCCGTTATACAAGAAACTGTGCAATCAGGTGCAGTGAACCGCACGCCATCAGACCTGCCACGATATCATCAAGCATAATACCGGCACCGCCGTGCACATGCTTGTCGATGACACCTATCGGCCAGGGCTTCACAATATCGAAGAAGCGAAACAGGATAAATCCGGCGACCAGCGACGAGGGGTGAACAGGAATAAACAGAAACGTCAGCATCATGCCGGCGATTTCGTCCCAGACAATCGCGCCGTGATCATGCACTTTCATCGCCTCAGCAGCCCGCCCACAAATGGCAACGCCTGCCACGCAACTGACCAGCGTAATCGCCACATACCAGACGTCAGACATACCGGCCATCAACAGCAGTAGCGGCACCGCAGCCAGCGAGCCCCAGGTGCCGGGCATAAAGCGTATCAGACCGCTACCAAACCCGACAGCCAGCAAATGGACAGGATTGGTCATTGTCAGGCGCTGGCGCGGATCCTCTGCCATCAGAACGCGTGCTCGTAGCCGAGTGATGCGGGTAACTGGAAGCGTTCGTCGTTATACCGCAGCTCAAATTGTTCACTGTTTCCGGTTAACTGACCGATACAGGTGGCCTTCACATTGGTGCTGCTAAGCGAGGTTTCCAGGCTGCCCTTCTGCTCTTCACCGACAGTAAAAATGAGTTCATAGTCGTCACCCGCAGTCAGCGCATACTGAATTGCCTGTTCGGCAGACACGGTATCGAGCATCGCGCGGGAGAGCGGCAGGCGGTCAACATGAAGCGTAGCGCCACAGCCGGATGCGCGCAGAATATGAGACAAGTCAGCGAGCAGACCATCTGAGACATCAATACAGGCACTGGCAATGCGTCGTAGCGCCGCACCTACCGCCACACGAGGGGTCGGAAAAAGATGCCGGTTAATCAGGTAGTCATGGGCTTCAGGTGACGCAGTCAGTGCATTTTTGAGTATATCCAGACCCGCACCGGCATCGCCTAACGAGCCGGTAACGTAAACCCAGTCACCCGGTTTAGCACCGTTTCTGCGCAGCTCAGCGCCAGGCGGAATAAACCCCTGCGCAGTGATGGTCATGGATAGCGGCCCTTTCACGGTGTCACCGCCAATCAGCTGTACCGAATAGAATTGCGTGAGGTCGTAAAGCCCTTCGGCGAAATCTTCAAGCCATTCTTCGTTTACCTCTGGCATCGCCAGCGACAGACTGATCCAGGCAGGTTCCGCGCCCATCGCGGCCAAATCGCTCAGATTAACTGCAACCGCCTTGTAAGCGACCGATTTTGCCGGCGCGTCGGTAAGAAAATGAACACCACCTACCAGCGTGTCGGTGGTCACCGCCAGTTGCTGATTCTCAGGAACACGGGTAATGGCACAATCGTCGCCAATACCCACAGCGACGTCCTTGCGCTGATAGCCGCCATTAGCAAAATAGCGGCCGATTAAATCAAACTCTTTCACAATGATGACTTAACTGTAATTGAACGGCATGATAACGAGCGGCTTAATCGCGCTCGTCCTTGCGAAGCGTACGGACCGCTTTATCGAGTGCGCCGTTAATAAATTTATGGCTTTCTTCTGCACCAAACGTTTTGGCCAGTTCGATGGCCTCGTTGATGATAACGCGGTATGGCACATCCATACGTTCAGTGAGCTCAAAGGTGGCAATGCGCAGGATCGCTTTCTCAATGGCATCCAGCTCTTCTGGCAAGCGGCCGAGATAAGGCTTGATGGTGTTATCCAGATGAGAGGCATTTTTCGCCACCCCACGCAGTAACGCCTGGAAGTAAGCCATATCGATTTTATGCATATCATTGGATGTGGCAATGGCAAGCTCAACCTGATCAATCTGGTTTTTGCTCATTTGCCACGAGTAAACTCCCTGCAGCGCGAGTTCACGCGCTTTACGACGTGCGGATACTTTCACTTTCTGCCAGCCTTATAGCTTTTCTACAGCGTCGATAACATTAACCATCTCAAGGGCACCCAGTGCCGCTTCGGCGCCTTTATTGCCCGCTTTGGTGCCTGAACGCTCAATGGCCTGCTCGATAGAATCGGTGGTAATCACACCAAATGCCACAGGTACGCCGTATTCCAGCGATACCTGAGCCAGACCCTTGTTGCATTCGCCGGCAACAAAATCAAAGTGTGGCGTACCACCGCGGATGACTGCACCAAGCGCAATGATGGCATCAAACTGCTTTTTTTCTGCCAGCTTTTTGGCAACCACTGGCAACTCATAGGCACCTGGTACACGCACCAGGGTAATATCTTCATCGCCCACCTCACCATGACGCTCCAGTGTATCCAGCGCACCTTCAAGGAGGCTCTCAACGACAAAGCTGTTAAAGCGTGACACGACGATGGCAAATTTCTTGCCCGTTGCTCTGATATTACCTTCAATTACCTGCATGGTTGTCATCCTCGAGAAAAAACGGCGCGAAGTATATCACAACTTCACACAAACTAAATTGAATAGTTATCAGGCCATCCGTCACAAGCCTGGGTGGTAGCAGACTCTGTTCAGAAACCTTCCAATCGCATGGATGCGATTGGAGAGCCCCCATGGATGGGTTCACGGCGTGTTTCTGAACAGAGTCTGCTACCGGCCAGGCATCGACGGCTGGCCGGCTGGCCCTGCTCAATCGTGGATATATTCGACGACTTCCAGGCCGTAGCCGGACAGAGCATGGTACTTAATGGGCTTGCTCAGCAGGCGCATTTTCTTCACGCCCAGGGATGCCAGAATCTGGCTTCCCACACCAATAGTGCGGGATGAGCCCTGCCAGCTTGCACCGGCTGGCTGTTCACCCTTGTCTTCCGCAGCAAAGCGCTTCACCTGATTTTCCAGGTGTTCTTCCTTACCCAGCAGCACCAGCACACCACCTTCTTCAGAAATACGCTGCATTGCTTCAGGCAGCGTCATGGACCGGTTGATGCCGCGGGTTGACCCTAACAAATCACTGAACGTATTGTGCAGATGCACGCGCACCAGTGTTGGCGTATCGTCACTGATCTCGCCTTTTTTCAGGGCAAAATGGATCTGGTTATCGATGCTGTCTTTGTAGGTATGCAGCTCAAACTCACCATACTCGGTCGGTAACTGACAGGTTGCCACTTTTTCTATCGTGGTTTCATTCAGGTTACGGTATTCAATGAGGTCTGCAATCGTACCGATTTTGAGATTATGTTTTTCTGCAAAGGTTTCTAGCTGTGGACGACGCGCCATCGTGCCGTCGTCATTCAGAATCTCCACAATCACGGCGGCCGGTTCACAGCCTGCCAGACGCGCCAGATCGACACCGGCCTCTGTATGTCCTGCGCGGTTAAGTACTCCCCCGTCTTTCGCAATCAGCGGGAAAATATGCCCGGGCTGTACAATATCTGCGGCAGTGGCATCTTTGGCTGATGCTGCCAGAATGGTGGTCGCGCGATCCGCCGCCGAAATACCGGTCGTGACGCCTTTTGCAGCCTCAATAGAGACCGTAAAGTTGGTTGAGAACTGCGCCTCGTTCTTGTCCACCATCAGCGGCAGTTTCAGGCGCTGGCAGCGTTCCCGGGTCATAGGCAGACACACCAGTCCGCGAGCGTGTGTCACCATAAAATTGATGGCTTCGGGAGTGACATGCTCTGCCGCCATGATGAGGTCGCCTTCATTCTCGCGATCCTCATCATCCATCAGGATAACCATTTTGCCCTGACGGATGTCTTCGATAATTTCTTCAGGTGTATTCAGTGCCATAGTGTGAGTTTCTTATAGGGTTTATTTTTTTAAAAAGCCGTGCTCTGCCAGAAAAGACAGTGAGATATCCTTCTTGTCACTTTCTGCGGCGGCGTCGCCAAGCATCAGTCGCTCCAGGTAACGTGCAATTAAATCTACTTCCAGATTCACACGTGTGCCTTTTTTATAATGACGGATAACCGTTTCTTTTAATGTATGCGGAATGATCCACAGCATGAACGCATTCCCATCCACCTTATTCACCGTCAGGCTGATGCCGTCTACTGTGATACTGCCTTTATGGGCAATGTATTTCGCCAGTGATGTCGGGGCAGCAATCCAGATTTCAACATAATCGGTGTGATGAATCAGCTCTGATACGGTCCCGACACCGTCTACGTGTCCTGATACGATATGCCCGCCAAACCGATCGGTCGGTCGCATGGCTTTCTCGAGATTCACTTCGCTGCCCGTGGCATAATCGGCAAAGCCGGTTAATCGCAGGGTTTCCGCTGACACATCCGCGCAATAATAATTGTCGCCCATCTCAGTGACAGTAAGACATACGCCATTGGTGGCAATGCTGTCGCCCAGTTTAACATCGCTCATATCAAGCGTGCCGGACGATACCGTAAGGCGAACATCTTCGCCGCGTCGGTCCATCGCTGAAATAGTGCCAGTTGCTTCAATGATTCCGGTAAACATAGGGTCCTCTTTTATGCGTTACGCAGGCGATGCGACAGTATAGTGTAGTCTGATGTCCTGCCCGAGTCTGCGCGTGTCTTTTAAGGTCAACAGCGGTGCCTCGTCCAGCGTCCTGTAGTCGGGCAGAATCAGCATTGACTGCGCCTTATCCCCCAAAACCTTAGGTGCCTGGTAGCAGATCAGCTCGTCAACTTCACCGGCCGCAAGCAGCGCTCCTGCCAGACCCGGCCCCGCCTCAACCAGCACCTCGTTAAACTGCAGGTCACCCAGTTTCTGCACCAGCGCTGTGATATCAGGCCTGCCATCTCGCGCCGCTACAACCAGTGGCGTCGCATCACCCGCGGTCCTCGACGCATCAGTCGTAACCAGATACGTTTTGAAGCCGTCATCAAAACACTGACGGGCATCAGGCAGCGGGCTAACGCCTTCTACCACTACCCTGGCAGGTTGCCTGATGATGTCGAGCGGATATTCGCTAAACATGGCCTGCTCAGGGCGGACTAACAAACTGGGGTTATCATGCCTGACGGTCCCTGCGCCGGTCAGAACGGCACAACTGCGGGCCCGTAAACGCTGCACATCACGGCGCGCTTCCGGACCGGTAATCCACTGACTCACGCCGTTTGATAACGCAATTTTACCATCCAGACTGATCCCCATTTTGACGGTAACCAGCGGTTTTCCGGTGGTCATGCGTTTGATAAAGCCTGGATTTAATGCGGCCGCCTCCCGGGTCATCACGCCAGTGACAACGTCAATGCCCGCGTCTTTTAACCGCTGTATTCCGCGGCCGCTGACCGCAGGATTGGGATCTGTCATTGCAACGACAACACGCTGTACGCCCGCTTTCACCAATGCATCGGCGCACGGAGGAGTACGCCCAAAATGGCTGCACGGTTCAAGGGTAACGTAAGCCGTGGCACCCGCTGCACGCTGTCCGGTCTGTTGCAGTGCATGTACTTCCGCATGGGCCGTGCCTGCCTGAAGATGCGCACCTTCTCCTATCAGGGTATTGGTGCTATCAACAATAACGCAGCCGACGCGGGGGTTTGGCGACGTGGTATACAGACCTCGCCGGGCGAGTTGTATGGCTTTCGCCATCCAGAAATAATCGCGTTCAGCAGGATTCGTCAACATTTACTCCGTTAAGGGAGACGGCGGATTAATCACCAAGCCGGGCAATTTCTTCACCGAACTCGCGGATATCTTCAAATGAACGGTAAACCGAGGCAAAGCGCACGTATGCGACTTTGTCGAGCTCTTTCAGTGCGTCCATGATCAGATTGCCGATAAACTGGCTTTCGACCTCACGTTCACCGGTTGCCCGCAATTTAGATTTAATCGACAAAATACACTGTTCAATACTTTCTGTGCTGACCGGGCGTTTTTCCAGAGCGCGTTGCAGACCCGCCCTGAGTTTTTCTTCATTGAACGGTTCACGGGAACCATCCCGCTTAATGACGCGGGGCATCACCAGTTCGGCACTTTCAAATGTAGTAAAGCGCTCATGGCAAATGACGCATTCCCGGCGACGACGAACCTGATGTCCTTCCGCGACCAGCCGGGAATCAATGACTTTCGTTTCCTGCGCAGAACAGAAGGGGCAAAACATGGTTCGTCCTCGTTAGGCTAATGGCACACCAGGACGGTGTGCCGATAAGTTCATTATGCCGCGTAGACAGGGAATTTTGCACACAGTGCAATGACTTCCTGTTTAACGCGTTCAACAACACTTTCGTCACCCATGTTGTCGAGTACGTCACACATCCAGGTGGCAACCTGACGCGCTTCCTCTTCGCCAAAGCCGCGGCGGGTAATTGCCGGGCTGCCGATACGCAGGCCACTGGTCACAAACGGTGAACGCGGATCATTAGGTACCGAGTTTTTGTTAACGGTAATGTTAGCTCGGCCAAGCGCAGCGTCCGCGTCTTTACCTGTGATGTCTTTGTCGATCAGGTCAAGCAGGAACAGGTGATTTTCGGTGCCGCCAGACACAATTTTATAACCACGCGCCTTCATTACCTCAACCATTGCCTTGGCGTTTTTAACCACTTGCTGCTGGTAGGTTTTGAATTCAGGCTGCAGCGCTTCTTTAAAGGCCACCGCTTTAGCTGCAATCACATGACACAGTGGACCACCCTGATTACCCGGGAACACGGCACTGTTAAACTTCTTATACAGCGTTTCATCACCACAGGACGACAGAATAAGCCCGCTGCGTGGCCCCGCCAGGGTTTTGTGGGTTGTGGTGGTAACCACGTGCGCGTGCGGCAGTGGATTAGGATACACGCCCGCCGCGACCAGACCGGCGACGTGCGCCATATCGACCAGCAGGTACGCACCGACTTTGTCTGCGATCGCACGGAAACGCTGCCAGTCGACGATGCCAGAGTAGGCAGAGAAACCGCCAATGATCATTTTTGGTTTGTGTTCCAGCGCCAGTGCTTCGACCTGCTCGTAATCAATTTCACCGGTGTCATGGTTCAGACCGTACTGCACGGCGTTGTAGGTCTTACCAGAGAAGTTAACGTGGGCACCGTGCGTCAGGTGTCCGCCTTCTGACAGGCTCATACCCAGCACGGTGTCACCGGCTTCCAGCAGGGCCATAAATACCGCAGAGTTAGCCTGCGATCCTGAATGCGGCTGAACGTTCGCATAATCAGCACCAAACAACTGCTTTGCACGGTCGATGGCCAGTTGCTCAACAATATCAACATACTCGCAACCGCCGTAATAACGCTTACCCGGATAGCCTTCCGCGTATTTGTTGGTTAACTGCGAGCCTTGTGCCTCCATGACCCGGGGGCTGCAGTAGTTTTCTGACGCGATCAGCTCAATGTGCTGTTCCTGGCGCTCAACTTCTTTTGCCATGGCACTGGCCAGTTCGGGATCAAAGTCAGCAATGTTCATTTCACGAGGTAACATGGAGGCTCCTTAACTGCGGTTAGATTTGGCCTGCGAAGGACGTTGGAGTGTTCCCCGCCCCGGCCTGCTGATAACTGATGACACGTCAACAGACAGCAACTTTTGACTGGTTGCCTATTCTAGTCATTTTGGGCGCTATGTATACCGCTTTGTGGTCTGTTGACCTGATTGCGGCATGGCACCCTTTGTTGACAGATGTCCATGCCACTTTACTGGTTAGCCAGACTGTTTTTCCAGTGTTTTCACGCGTTGATACAGACCGTCGATCTGGCGCAGGCGAATTACATTTTTGCGCCAGTCGGTGTTTGGCATGGCGGGTTGCCCTGACGAATACACGCCCGGCTCTGTAATATCCTGAACAATCATGGTGTATCCGGTCACCTGCACATTGTCACAAATACTGATATGCCCGTTGATCCCAACACCACCGCCAATGATGACATGCCTGCCGATATGGCAGCTGCCTGCAATGCCCGTCGCGCCGCAAATGCACGAATGGTCGCCAATGATACAGTTATGTCCCACCTGGACCTGATTATCGATAATCACGTTCACGCCGATGACGGTATCTTCCATCGCACCGCGGTCAATACTGCTGCTCGCACCAATTTGTGAATCATCGCCGATGACCACCGAGCCGGTCTGAGGAATAGGCAGCCATACGCCCTTGTCATTGGCGTATCCAAAACCACTGGCGCCAATCACCGTCTGGCTGTGAATCGTGACACGCTTACCAATTGTCACATCATGGTAGATAGTCACATTCGGATGAATGACACTGCCTTCGCCAATACGCGTGCCACGACGGATCACCGTGTTGGCACCAATCTCGACGTTATCACCCAATACTACGTTGTCTTCGATGATCACATGATGTCCCAGCGACACATTGCTGCCAATGTTTGCTGACGGCGCAATCACCGCCGTGGATGCGATACCGCTGGCAACCGCAGGGGTGGTATCAAACAACTGACTGATGCGTGCAAACGCGGCATGAGGGTTACTCACAACCAGTGCCGGGCACGGGGCGTCTGTCAGCATTTTCTCATGCAGGATAACCGCGCCGGCCTGAGTTGAAGCCAGTTGGGTCTTGTACTTCGGATTGGTCAGAAAAGAAATCTGGTGCGCCTGTGCGCCGGAAAGCGTTCCTACGGCAGAAATCTGAATACCGGCGTCACCGTGAACTTCTCCGCCCACGTGTTTTGCCAGTTCTGCAAGGCTGTAACTGCGTTTTTCTAATCCCGTCATCTCAATTCCTGTGCGGTCTTTGTAACGATAAGTGGTTCGCATAATAGTAAAAAATGACGCGAAAAGCCCTTCAAACTTCATATGGCACGGACAGGGTGAATAATTTTTCGTCAACTGATGGTCGAAATGCAGGCTTAACGACGACAACCGCCACTATAAGGATTAAACTACCGCCATTGTTTTAAACGCATTCACAGCATTGCAAGGACAATCCATGTCACAATACGTATACAGTATGCACAGGGTAGGAAAAATTGTTCCGCCCAATCGTCAGATCCTGAAAGACATCAGTCTGAGCTTTTTCCCGGGCGCCAAGATTGGTGTGCTCGGTCTCAACGGCGCGGGTAAATCCACGCTGCTGCGCATCATGGCGGGTGTCGATACCGACATTGAGGGCGAAGCCCGTCCACAACCCGGCCTGAAAATTGGTTACCTGCCGCAGGAGCCGCATCTGGACGAAAGCAAAGATGTGCGCGGGAATATTGAAGAGGCGGTCGCTGATGTTGCGCACGCGCTGAAACGTCTGGATGAGGTTTACGCGGAATACGCAGCCGAAGACGCCGACTTTGATGCGCTGGCAAAAGAACAGGGAGAACTCGAGGCGATCATTCAGGCCAAAGATGGCCACAACCTGGAGAATGCGCTGGAGCGCGCGGCCGATGCCCTGCGCCTGCCACCCTGGGATGCCGAGGTCAGCAAATTGTCCGGCGGTGAGCGCCGTCGTGTAGCATTGTGCCGGTTACTGCTTGAGAAACCCGATATGCTGCTGCTTGACGAACCGACTAACCACCTTGATGCAGAATCAGTTGCCTGGCTCGAGCGTTTCCTGCATGACTACGAGGGCACCGTGGTGGCCATTACCCACGACCGTTACTTCCTCGACAATGTTGCTGGCTGGATCCTGGAACTGGACCGCGGTCAGGGTATTCCGTGGGAAGGCAACTATTCTTCCTGGCTTGAGCAGAAAGAAAAGCGTCTGGAAATGGAAGAGCGCACTGAGTCGGCGCGCCAGAAGTCGATTAAGCAGGAACTGGAATGGGTACGATCTAACCCGAAGGGACGTCACGCGAAAAGCAAAGCCCGTATGGCGCGCTTTGAGGAACTGTCTACCGGTGATTACCAGAAGCGTAACGAAACCAATGAACTGTTTATTCCACCCGGCGAGCGTCTGGGCGACAAGGTCATTGAAGTCAGCGGACTGAAAAAATCTTATGGCGAACGCGTGCTGATTGACGACCTGAACTTCAGTGTTCCGAAAGGTGCAATTGTCGGTATTATCGGGCCGAACGGTGCCGGTAAGTCTACGCTGTTCCGTATGCTGACCGGAAAGGAACAGCCTGATGCGGGCACCATCGATATTGGCGATACCGTTGATATTGCCAGTGTTGAGCAGTTCCGCGATCACATGAACGAAAACAACACGGTGTACAAAGAAATTTCCGATGATCAGGACATCATCCGCATTGGTAACTTTGAAATTAACAGCCGTGCGTATTGCAGCCGTTTCAACTTTAAAGGCACCGATCAGCAGAAGTTTATTAAAGACCTGTCCGGTGGTGAGCGTAACCGGGTACACCTGGCGAAACTGCTGAAAGCCGGCGGTAACGTGCTGCTGCTTGACGAACCGACCAACGATCTTGACGTTGAAACACTGCGGGCACTGGAAAACGCGCTACTGGAATTCCCTGGCTGTGCGATGGTAATTTCGCACGATCGCTGGTTCCTTGACCGCGTCGCGACCCACATCATGGATTACCGCGATGAAGGCAAGATTAATTTCTTCGAAGGCAACTACAGTGATTACGAAAGCTGGCTTAAATCAGAGTACGGCGAGGATGTGGTGCAGCCACACCGTCTGAAGTACAAACGTATCAGCAAAAAGTAAATCCCGTCACAAAGGCATGCCACCCGGCATGCCTTTTTTTCATCTAAATGTATTGAATTTACCCGCTTATCTCGCTAATACTGACAGTGAGGCAGAAATTGGCGCCCGCTGACGTTACCCACAAGTGAGGATCCGTCAACCCGGACGCTACGGGGGGTATCGTGTCAGATAAAAGACATTTCCACAGAGTGAAGCTCGATATTGAGGGTGTTCTCTCGCACCAGGCAATCAGTGTGCCGGTGACCGTCAAGGACATTTCCCTACAAGGCATTCGCCTCAGTGCGAGCGAGGCGAGTCT
The DNA here is from genome assembly GCF_040812025.1 of Alteromonas nitratireducens. Lineage (NCBI taxonomy): Bacteria > Pseudomonadati > Pseudomonadota > Gammaproteobacteria > Alteromonadales > Alteromonadaceae > Alteromonas > Alteromonas nitratireducens. The sequence goes on along the minus strand of NZ_JBFNPK010000012.1, from coordinate 78,387 downwards.
GCAGGCTTTGCCGTTTGACAGTCATATCCCCTACACCGCCAGCTTCAGGCTGAACAAAGACAGCCCGCTCATCACCCTGGATATTGAACAGTTATACCGTCAGACCGATTCACGCCATGACGAGGTGATGCTGGGCTGTCGCGTCGCGCGTGGTGATATTGACAGCGTCTCAGCGCTGCGCCGGCTGATTGAGCTCAACAGCCGGGACATGGCCTTGTCAGACAGCGATCTTGATGCGCTGGTTGATGCGATTTACTCCAGAGCATCGAGCGCCTGAGACAACTGCGCGACCGGGATCACGGTTAATCCCGCTACCGGCTGCTTCGGCGCATTGGCTTTGGGCACGATGGCACGTTTAAAGCCGTGCTTTGCCGCCTCAATAATGCGTTCAGTTCCATTAGGCACCGGGCGTATCTCACCGGCCAGGCCCACCTCGCCAAACACAATCAGCTCGCGAGGCAAAGCGCGGTTTCTGAAACTTGATACCATTGATAACAACAGCGCAAGATCGGCACTGGTTTCGGCCACCTTCACACCGCCCACCACGTTAACAAACACGTCCTGATCATTCATCTGCACATTGCCGTGACGGTGCAGCACCGCCAGTAGCATGGCAAGACGGTTCTGTTCAAGCCCAACTGCAACCCGCCGGGGATTGGCCATTTGCGAGTAATCCACCAGCGCCTGGATCTCAACCAGCAGGGGCCGGGTGCCTTCCCAGATCACCATCACACTGGAGCCCGGTGATTGCTGCTCACCGCGGCTCAGAAAAATGGCCGATGGGTTACTGACTTCTTTGAGGCCCTTCTCTGTCATTGCAAACACGCCCAGTTCATTAACCGCTCCAAAGCGGTTCTTGTGACTGCGCAGCGTGCGATAACGGCTGTCACTCTCCCCTTCCAGCATCATCGAACTGTCAATACAGTGCTCTAACACCTTCGGGCCTGCCAGGTTGCCGTCTTTTGTCACATGGCCGACGATAAACATGGCGATATGGTGTTGTTTGGCAAACCGGGTCAGGAAAGCAGCGCTTTCGCGTACCTGGGAAACGCTGCCAGGCGCAGACTGAACATCTGCCACGTGCATAACCTGAATTGAGTCAATCACCATAATTTTGGGTTTTTGCTCAAGCGCGAGCTGGCAGATGGTTTCCACGTTGGTCTCGGCCAGCATCATCAGTTTGTCGTCCGGCAGCCCAAGCCGTTTCGCGCGCATCGCTACCTGCTGCAGCGACTCCTCCCCGGTAACATACAGTGCTGATTCACTGGCAGCCAGCTTGCACATGACCTGTAACAATAAGGTACTTTTTCCAGCGCCGGGCGACCCGCCTATCAGCATCGCCGCGCCCGGAACAATTCCGCCCCCCAGCACCCGGTCGAGTTCTTTGAAGCCCGAACTGAAGCGTGGCAACGCCTGCAGGTCGATGCTGTCAAGCCGTTCAATTTTCGCTGTCGTCTGCCCGGCATAACCGCTGAAGCCGGTCGGGGAAGATGAACGTGCCGGTGAAATTACAAACTCTGAAATGGTATTCCACGCTTTGCATTCACTGCATTGGCCCTGCCAGCGAGGAAATTCTGCGCCGCAATCTGCACAGACATAAGCGGATTTGCGTTTTGCCATAACGAAACGGTATCTCTGATCTTTAAGACGCGCTATCCTACCATTGAGGCGGTTCGGATGGCACTGTCCTCAGCGAAAAAGACGCGGCCTGCGCCCCGCGATAGAAACCGGGTACGGTTTTTTTAAAGGCAGCCGATAAGAAGAACAGCATAAACGGTAAAATGTCTAAATGAGTCAGGATCTTGAGCAGTACGCCGAAATAATCGAGCAACTCAAACCTATGGTAAACGAACCTGAGTTTAATCAGATTCTGAGCCAGGTTGCCGGTGATCTTCCCAAAGAAAAGCGCTTCCTCATTAAGATGGAGGTGAAGCGCCTTGCTAAGCCGTGCATGCGCTCTATCGACCTGCGCGGCCAGGTTGATGGTGACTGCCGCCTTTACGAATACGACGGCATCAAACATTACCTTGATCCTGTTGCCATTGACGTCTTTGAACAGCAGATCCGCATTTTTGGCCATTACAGCTTTGGCGTGTATGAGGCCGTCCAGAAAACTGAGAATAACTTCCGGGTTCAGCGTGAACGTGCTGAACAACAACAGCAGGCAGAAGAAAATGATCCGGCGGCAAAAACCGCTGCCATGATGAGTAAATACACCGTGCCGGTGATAAACCTGCTGCATTACTCCCAGCGTCAGAATGAACGCATGAACTTTGCTGTCGCCGTGGAGCTCTCAAACGAAAGCAACCATTCGGTACGGGGCATCACCGTCGATGTGTCAACAGAGGGAATTCAGGTCAAGCTGACAAAGGAATCGCTGTTTAAACCAAATGAACGGGTCAGCGTGCACTTTCGCGGCTTTGAAGAAGAATTTGCGATGGACAAGAAAAATGGCATTGCCTATACCATCGTAAAAATCATGCGCAAAAAGGACATTCAGTACATTGCGTTGCGGCGCGCCAAAGAGTTCCCGAATGCCGCCTTTGACCAGTTTCTTGAGAACTTTATCTTCGGTAATAAACGTCGCTATAAAGTGAACATGAACAATACTATTGATGCCATCATCAATAAGTCATGTGAACAGTACTTCTCCCCGCGCAGTCCGACACTCCCCGTGTATGTGGATGTCGTTGATACCGTCATGCGCCCCCGCTTCGCCATGCTGAATGATGTGAACCGGGAGATCATCGACTACTGGCAGGATGAGCAGGAAAACTGTCGGCTTGGATATCTGCTCTCAGCCAGCCGCATGCAGGCCCTGGCAGTTAAACCGGAAGCGCTGCGGGAAACGTTTGTCTATTGCTTCACACACCTGCAGAACGACAAAGTCTATTTTTATTCCGCATCGCTGGAAGAACTCAACAAGCAAAGTCTGCTGAAGCCGGTGTTTTTCGGGTTTGGTTCCAGGAAAGTAAGCTGGAGGGTATTCAAAGTGGTCATGACCGACATGTCACCTGACCAGGCTCACGCGCCGCTCTCAATACCAGACAGTGTCGGCACGAAAATTAAACGGCTCAATTCACCACCGGCCCCGCGTCTGATGGCGCGACTTAAAAACCTGCGGGTGCTGATTCATATTACTGATGTGACGTCGCTTGACGGTCAGCATACCTACAGCCAGACACGCTTTAACCGCGACAAAATCAGTCATCTGAGGGTGTTTGGTCACGCTCGCAATCGTCCCCCGGCTGAAATCAAAGCCTTTCGCTACAAGTTTGAAGAGCAACGCCTGGAGTCCCGTTACCAGTTGCGCTCGGATATTCTGGTTAACGTCAAAGGCAGCCTGAGAAAGTACAAAGGGATCAGCGACGATATTTCTGTGCATGGCCTGCGCATCGAACTGCTTGATGATTTTACCGATGACACCGACAGCGTGGTCGAGGTTGGATTTCCAAAACTGCAGGCGCTGACCAAGAGTCATGATGTGATGGCGCTGCAATACAATATTGTGTATTACAACGCCCAGAAAAACATTCTGCACCTCAAATCGGTACCGGGCGAGCAGGGTCAGAGTGCACGGCATTTCTTTGATGATCTGATAAAGAGCAACCGGCATTCGCTGAAAGCCTATCCGGATGAGGAAGAGATCCCGGGTATCGGGCATGCACTCAGGGTTATTAACGCGCGCAATGCGACGTCCCTGTCTTTTGTATTGAGCAAGGAAGGCGTGCGCTACGTGCCGGAAGTGAGCATTGTGGGCAAGCATGATGACCGACTGACCCGTCTGGCAACCCACCATGCCGACAGAGACAAGCTCAACCTGGAATTCATGTTCCGTGACCGCAAACTGGACACCCCATTTGTGCAGCATGGGGTGAAACAGGTTCGCGTTGAAAACATGCCGATACGGCAGGAACTCTACGTGGCATTTGACCCGTCACAGAATGATAAACGCCTGGCGGTGATCCCGCGCTTCTCAAACCGGTTCAGTTCTGATGACCAGCGCCGTGCGTTTATTCAGGAAGCCATCAGTCGTGGCCAGTTTATTGCTGTGCACGTGATGCTGACCACAACCGGCAAACCCGATATGGACCAGCTTCAGTCCGAGATCAATTACGTCAGTGTGTATGCCATTCACCGTGCCAAAGAGCTGGAACAGAAGCTCTGGAGTATTGCCGCCTGCGCCCATCTCATTGATGTCACCGACGAGGTGATGACACGCTTTGGCTTTGCCCAGGAAGAAATTAAAAAGAATCGCGAGCCTGCCCTGCAGCGCCCGCTCGAGAAAAACGGTATCGAAGCCCTGCTGCAGTCCTGATCAGGGCGCCAGCAGATACAGCACGCTGTGCAGGCCGCTTCGCAAAATCGCAACATCGGCCTGCTGGTTGACCTTGGGTTTGGCGTGACACGCCACGCCCAGTGCTGCCGTTGCCATCATTGTCAGGTCGTTAGCGCCATCGCCCATCGCAATAGTCTGACTATGCGGAATTTGCCAGGCAGCGGCCTGCGTGCGCACAATCTCCGCTTTTTTCGACGCATCCACAATCTCGCCAATTACGTCACCCGTCAGTCTGCCATCCTCAACAGCCAGGGTGTTCGATACGGCCAAATCAAGTCCCAGGCGTTCACACAGATAATCCGCAAAATACGTAAAGCCGCCTGACGCCAGCACCACTCGCCAGTTGTTGGCTTTCAGTGTATTAATCAGTAAGGCCGCGCCCGGCATCAGTGGAATACTATCGCGCAGGGCGGCCAGCAGACTGGTATCGATGCCTTTCAGACAGGAGACCCGGTGCAGCAGACTGGCTTTAAAATCCAGTTCGCCCCGCATAGCACGCAGGGTTACCGCAGACACCTCATCACCGACACCGCCCAGCTTGGCAATCTCATCAATACATTCCATTTCAATCAGGGTGCTGTCCATGTCCATCACCAGCAAACCGGGTGAGGACAAGGTTGGCTGGGTTGTCTGCAGTACCAGTTCAATACGCCAGCGGTCTGCCAGCGGGTGCAATGCTGCTTTTGCGGCGGCGACATCAGCGACAGAACAGGTAATAACAAACACACTGTCACCATAGTGACCATGTAAAGAATGACAACGCACCTGATGGCACACAACCGTTTCTTTCAGCGCGCTGATGACGTGTTCAAGCATTGCCTGGTTGATGGCCTGACCAAACACGGTCAGGACGGCGTTTGCGTCAGACGGAGCGTGTTCGCCAGGCAGCCATTCCTGACGCGCCGTATCGTATGTTTTTGGTGCTGCACTAAAAAACGCGCCGGCATCCCGGGCACAAGAAAAAGCAAGGTTATCTGGCATGGAGGTACAGTCTGTCTGTAAAAACATCAAAGCCGACATCCTAGCGAATGCCTGTACTAAGTGAAATAACACTTGGCTTTTTTTTTAATTTCACCTAGCTTGACCGTATGGTTTCACTCTCCCGGAGAAGGCGTGTTATGCCGTCAACTGGACAATCCGCACCGTATGATCAGTCAAACCGGCGCCGCCTGCAGTCGCGCCGGCGACATACGCGTTTCACTGTACTCAAGCGGATCATCCACTTGCTGGTGATTACCGGTGCGCTCTCCATTGCTGTTGCGCTGTATGGGCTTATCACCGAATACCATAGTCAGTGGAGTCGTCTTCACCTGACGCAGCCCGGCACCGCGCTGAGTTTTCAGTATGCGGCTCTGCTCAGGGATGCAACCAGCAATGGCGACGTGAAGGCGATTGATGCGCTGCTTGACGTGGTCAATCAGGATCCATTTGTCATCAGCGCTACCGTTTATAATGCACGGGGCGAACAACTCGCAACCGCCGGCGACAAGGCAGATCTTGTCAGTCCGGCTATGCTGGCCGCCTCCCCGGTTACCTTCCTGCGCAATATCAGCAATGATCAGGGCGAGCTTGCAGGCTACCTGCAGTTGTTGATGGACAGGGAACTGACGCTGGCCCAGCCTGATGCACTGAGGCAACAGCTGGTGAAACTGGTTACCGGCATTATCCTGCTGGCAGTACTGGTGGCGATTTATCTGACCCGCGGCATTTACAAAAGCAAATACTGGTATCTGCGTCATTTACGTAAGTTACGCGCTGAAATGGCGTCGAAATAAGCGATGATAGTTCGCTGTGGTCTGCGCAATGACGGCATCATCGCTGACCTCAAACACCCTCGACAGCACCGGTACGACATCACCAAGATATTCAGGTGAGTTACGCTTTCCCTGGCGCCCGCACATCGGCATATCGGGCGCGTCAGTCTCTAGCAGCACATGTTCGAGTGATACCGACGCCAGACTTCGTCGGGTTTTCTCTCCTCGCGGATACGTAACCGTGCCACCAACGCCCAGCAAAAAACCCTGGTCGATATAAAACCGGGCGATGTCGATACTGCCGGAAAACGCATGGATAACGCCGCCTTGGGTAAAACGCGATGTCGCTAATACCTGTTGCAGCAAATGGTGACTTTTACGATGGTGCAGGATTACCGGTAGTCCTGTCGCCTGTGCCAGCTCAAGCTGACGTTGCAACGCCGTCATCTGGCACGCTACCGGCACATTAACGACGCCGTCGATCCCCGTTTCACCGATTGCGACCAGCGCAGCGGGCGGTGACGCCAGCGCATGCTCAAGGGCAATGAGCTGGGCTTTGAGTGCGCTATCGTCACTGGCAAGAAAATACGGATGCAGGCCCAGCGCAATGTCGATATCGTCATGCTGTTCGGCCAACACAGCCTGTCGTCGCCAGCCTGACTCCGTGGTACCGGGGATAAGAAAACGGGTAACACCGGCCTGACGGCTGCGGTGCAGAACGTCATCAACGTCCTGGGCAAAACTGTTGAGGTCGAGATGGCAGTGACTGTCTATCATGCCTGCGCCGGCTCAGGGCATCAGGCGCTGATGTGTCCAGCTGCCATCCGCCTCAAGATTAAACTCGAAACGGTCATGCAGGCGATGCTCTCCGCCTTGCCAGAATTCCATCTGGTGCGGGCGAATCCGAAATCCGCCCCAGAAATCCGGTACCGGCAAGGCTTTGTCGGCGAACTTCTGTTTCAACTGGCTGAACTGCGTCATTAACAGCTCTCGGGTCGAAATGGGCTGACTCTGACGTGACGCATACGCCGCGAGCTGGCTGTCTTTGGGACGCGAGAAGAAGTACGACGCGTTTTCTTTCAGCGACATGCGTTCGGCCGTGCCGCAGACACGCACCTGACGCTCCATGAAAAACCAGGGGAAATGCAGCGAGATTTTGGGGTTAGCCGACAGCTCTTTTGCTTTTCGGCTGCCCAGATTGGTAAAGAAGACAAAGCCCTGCTCATCCACTTCCTTAAGCAGCACAATCCGCTGTGAAGGCTGGCCGTCCTCTGAGACCGTCGCCACCGTCATTGCGGTCGGATCAGGAATATCTGCCTTAATCGCATCATCCAGCCAGCGTTTGAACAGGGTTATCGGATGCTCGGTTAAATCTGCCTCATCCAGTGTTCCCATCGAGTACTGCCGACGCATATCAGAAATAGCCATAATCACTCACCCTCGTATCCGTGGCGCCTTAGCAACGCATTATCAGAGCATAGTATCGTTATCGTAGCCGAGTGAACGCAACGCGCGCTCATCATCGGCCCAGCCCTGCTTAACTTTTACCCAGAGCTCAAGAAACACTTTGGTATCGAACAGCTTTTCCATATCTTTGCGAGCCTGTTCACCAATGGTTTTCAGTTGTTTCCCACCTTTACCGATGACCATGCGTTTTTGTGACTCGCGCTCAACCAGGATAAGACCACTGATACGAAATACGCCGGTCTCGGTTTGCTTGAATTGCTCAATTTCTACCGTGGTTGCGTACGGCAGCTCATCGCCGGTAAAACGCATCAGCTTTTCGCGAATGATTTCTGCGGCCATAAAGCGGCTGGAACGGTCAGTTATATAGTCTTCGGGGAAGTAGAACGCACTCTCCGGCAAACTCGCAAACACCAGCTCACGCAGGTCATCCACCATTTTACCGTTCTTAGCACTGACCGGCACGATATGCTCAAAGGTATGTTCCTGCGACAGGCTCTGCAGTTGCAACATCAGGGCTTCTTTATCCTCGACCTTGTCGACTTTATTGACGATCAGATAGCACGGCAATCCTGACGCTTTCACCTTATTCAGCACCATCTCATCATCGTCGGTCCAGCGGGTGCCTTCGACCACAAACAGTACCACGCCCACATCAGCCAGTGAGCTTGAGGCAGCCCGGTTCATGTAACGGTTAATCGCGCGCTTTTCTTCTTTGTGCAGTCCGGGCGTATCGACGTACACGGTCTGGCGGTTGCCTTCGGTATCAATACCCAGAATACGGTGCCGTGTAGTCTGCGGCTTGCGTGACGTGATACTCACTTTTTGCCCGAGCAGACGGTTAAGCAGGGTCGACTTGCCCACATTAGGGCGTCCGACGATGGCGACCAAACCACAATAGGTTGTCTGTTCAGAACTTGTCACTGAGTGCCTCCAGTGCTTTTTTGGCGGCCTGTTGCTCGGCCTTACGACGGCTGTTACCGGTGCCGGTTACCGGCGAATCCAGCAGTGAAACCTGACAGGAAACGGTAAAGGTCTGGTCGTGGTCCTTACCGGTCACAGATAACACATCGTAGTCGGGCAGCGGGCGTTTTCTTGACTGCAGAAATTCCTGCAGACGGGTTTTACTGTCTTTTGGATGAGCATTAGGATCAAGCTGTTCAATCCGCGATTTCCATAGCGACAGGATCACATCACGGGTCGTCTCAAACCCCGCTTCAAGATAAATCGCGCCCAGCACCGCCTCAACCGCGTCAGCCAGAATCGAGCTACGGCGGTGCCCGCCACTTTTCAGCTCACCGGGACCGAGTTTAATTAGCGGTCCCATTGACGCTTCCCGAGCCAGCTCGGCCAGGGTTTCCCCTTTGACCAGCGTAGCGCGCATGCGCGTGAGTTTCCCCTCAGGAACATCCGGAAAGGTGGCAAACAGCTTTTCTGCGATGACCATCCCCAGGATGGCGTCACCCAGAAACTCCAGGCGTTCGTTGTGCTTTTTAGCAGCACTGCGGTGTGTCAGTGCCTGCGTTAATAACGCGGTATCGCTGAAGGTGTAACCAATCGCTTTGTAGAGCGGTGCAAACGTGTCGATGCCCTGCATCACTCAATGCCACCTATACGCTCAAAGCGCACGCCGGTCGGTACCCAGCTTGGCAACCAGCTGTCCGCAGTACGTTCAAATTCGAAGCTGATCCAGATTGCGACTGCCTGCCCTACCAGGTTGTCATCGGGCACAAAACCCCAGAAACGGCTGTCGCGGCTGTTGTCGCGGTTATCACCTAACACAAAATAATGGCCCGGTGGCACAATCCACTCATTGCTGCGCGTCCCCGGCTGAGTGAAGAAGTGGCTGGGCGGAATGTCGCGCAACGGATGGCGTAAAATGTCATGTGTCACGTTACCGAGGGTTTCGGTATAGCGCATCAGCGGCGCCATGTTTTGTACGAAGTCACCACGAGATACAAATTCAAGGGCAACCGGCTCAAGCGTATCACAGCGCGTTGGCTCACGCTCACACGATGGTTTAATCAATACCTGTTTGTTCTGATAAACCACGGTATCCCCCGGTAAACCAACAACACGCTTGATGTAGTCAATATTCGGATCTTCCGGGTATTTAAATACCACCACATCACCACGCTCAGGCGTTCCGGTCTCAATCAGCTTGGTACGAAACACCGGATCCTTTATACCATAGGCGTACTTCTCAACCAGAATGAAGTCGCCCACCAGCAGCGTCGGCATCATTGAGCCCGACGGGATCTGAAATGGCTCATAAAGAAATGAGCGTAATACCAGAACAAAAGCAATCACCGGAAAAATTTGCTGCGCAGTGTCCACCAGGTACGGCGGTGGCGGCGCCTCGGCAAATGCCGCGCCCTCAGAACTTGCGGTTGCCTGCAGACGCGCTTTACGTTTTGGCGCAAACACCAGACTATCCAGCAGCCAGATCAGACCGGTAATCAGTGTCAGAGCAACCAGCAGCAGGGAAAAATAGTTAGCCATTACTTACCTACCTTGAGCACGGCAAGGAATGCATCCTGCGGTAATTCCACATTACCAATCTGCTTCATTCGCTTCTTCCCTTCTTTTTGCTTCTGCAGCAGCTTTTTCTTACGGCTGACGTCACCACCGTAACACTTCGCAATCACGTTTTTGCGCAGTTGCTTAACGGTAGAGCGCGCAATAATGTGGTTACCAATAGCAGCCTGAATGGCAATATCAAACATCTGACGCGGAATCAGCTCGCGTAGTTTTTCAACCAGCTCGCGACCGCGTGACTGGGCATTGTCACGGTGTGTGATCATTGCCAGCGCGTCCACCCGTTCGCCATTAATCAGGATATCCACCCGCACCATGTCAGACACCTGGAAACGCTTAAAATTATAATCCAGTGACGCAAAGCCACGGCTGGTTGATTTAAGACGGTCAAAGAAGTCCAGTACCACTTCAGCCATCGGCAGTTCATAGGTAACCGCGACCTGTTTTCCGTGGTAGGTCATGTTTGTCTGTACGCCACGTTTTTCGACACACAGCGTGATCACGTTACCGAGAAATTCCTGCGGCACCAGAATATTCGCCTCAACCAGCGGCTCGCGGATCTCAGCAATTTCGTTGACCGGCGGCAGGTTTGACGGGTTATCGACGCTGACGGTTTCACCTTTAGTTGTCACCACTTCGTAAATTACCGTCGGCGCGGTGGTAATCAGCCCCAGATCATATTCACGTTCAAGACGCTCCTGGATGATTTCCATGTGAAGCATGCCGAGGAAACCAACACGGAAGCCAAAGCCCAGCGCGGCAGAGCTTTCAGGCTCATAGAACAGTGACGCATCATTCAGGCTGAGCTTGGCCAGGGCGTCACGAAAATCTTCATAATCATCTGAGCTTATCGGGAAAATACCGGCGTAAACCTGTGGTTTAATCTTCTTGAACCCTGGCAGCGGCGTCTCGGCAGCATTACGCGCAGTCGTGATCGTATCACCCACGGGAGCGCCGGTAATGTCCTTGACCCCGGCGATAATAAAGCCCACTTCACCTGCACGCAGGGTCTGGGTCTCGAGTGCTTTGGGAGTGAATACGCCCAGCTTGTCAACCTGATGAACCTGGCCGTTCGACATCAGCTTGATCTTGTCTTTGGTGTTCAGCTCGCCTTCCATGATGCGGACCAGTGACACTACGCCCTGGTAATTGTCAAACCACGAGTCAATAATCAGCGCGCGCAGCGGTGCATCGCGCTCACCCTGTGGTGGCGGTATTTTGTTGACGATCACTTCCAGCACATCTTCAATACCAACACCCGTTTTGGCAGAGCAGCGTACTGCATCCACGGCATCAATACCGACAATGTCCTCAATCTCTTCGGCCACGCGATCCGGCTCAGCCTGAGGCAAATCAATTTTGTTCAGAACCGGCACAACCTCCATATCCATCTCAATGGCGGTATAACAGTTTGCGAGGGTTTGTGCTTCCACGCCCTGTCCCGCATCGACGACCAGCAGCGCACCTTCACAGGCTGCCAGCGAACGGGATACTTCATAGGTAAAGTCAACGTGTCCGGGCGTATCAATGAAGTTAAGCTGGTACGTTTCACCATCACGGGCGGTGTAGTTCAGCGTCACGCTCTGCGCTTTAATGGTAATGCCTCGTTCACGCTCAAGATCCATTGAGTCGAGAACCTGTTCAGCCATTTCCCGGTCGGAAAGACCGCCACAATGCTGAATAAGACGATCGGAGAGGGTCGACTTGCCATGGTCGATATGCGCAATAATGCTGAAATTACGAATATGGGATTGTTGCATAAAGCTGGAAAACACCTGCGGAAAATTATTAACAAAATAGGGCTTGTAAGCATAATCAAATGTTCACGCCACGCCACCCGGGCACGCGCTCATGTGGTTATACTCACCACGCCGTCTGCCTGCTGACAGCCACTTAGCGCCATCAGTTGTCATTGTTCATTACGCGGATTTTTCCGGCATCATGGAACAACGCGCGTGGATTTTACCTATTTATGCCGCTAAAAGCGAATATCGGAGTGAGGCTGACAGGAATTTCTGGCAAGCTGGGTTACCGGTGTCGGCCACCGGTATTTACTCTGATGGTGACTGCTTGCTGATAAGGACCGGCTGAAACCGGCCTTTGTCCATTTTTTTCAAATGGCGGGAAATGGCAACAAACGATGCAAGGGTGGCAAGTGAGCTGCCTGCAAACACCACCAGATCCCCCCCGCTACCCGGCAATCCGAACCACCGCTCGAGCAGCACCGCACTAATAACCAGAACCAGCAGGGGCACAACATACAGCAGCGCCGACGCGAGCATGATGCCCTGCTCCGGAATACCGACATTAACTTCATCCCCCACGCTGACTGCGACCGGGGTTTTAAACGTCAGTTGTTGTGATTTTGGTGCGATGGCTTTCGCGATAGCACCGGTTCCACAATCGGATTGCGCCTGACAGGCATTACAGGTCGTCTTGATCGCGGCTTCAACGGTAATCTCATCACCGTCAACCGCAATCACGCGTGCGGTTTCTACCATCATTGTGGCGGCCTCGATGACAGCGATGTGGCAATCGCATTCGCGGTTTTCAGCGGAATTTCACCCACCACGGTGACCTGAGCTTTCCCGTCCGTCAGTGTCAGGAAGGTATTCAGATCATGACGCAGTACCAGATCGGTGCCCAGCGCGTCGGTAGCGGGCTGAACGTAAACTGACACGTCAACCAGACCGTCACTGAACATTTTGTACTCTACCACCTGACCGGTCAGTGCCAGTCGGCGAATATCCCGTCTGACTTCAACCATTCCGCTGGGCAGATAATCTACCTCCCAGGCATGAGGGCGCGGCTGAATGGGGGTCATTGCCATGGGCTTGGGCAAAGAAGCGGGGTTTACGCGAGAAAAATAATCATGCGGCCTATCCTGAATACTCAGTGAGGTAACCTGGATCTGCTCAAGCAGCGCGCCCTGTAAATCCAGCATATTCAGCTTTAACAACATGCCGGTCTCTTCATCCAGCCACAACTGATAGCTAAACCGGCTGTTATCGCGGCTGACAATGCGAATTTGTTGCGCTGGTCGTCCGGCAACACGTGCCCGCCCTACGCTGACAAACTCATAGCCGGCTTTAAGCGCTTCCGGATGGTACAGCAACTCACTGGGTATGGGACCACTGATATGCTCTGAACGCAGACTGTACGGCGGAACGTCAGGTTCGAACACGCTGACCACATCGCCAACACGAATCAATTCACGGCCAGGGCCGTTCTGTAAATTCAGCTGTTCCATCGCCTGACCGTCTTCCAGCCGCGCATGTCGCCACAGATACGGGATGGTTTCCCCGCCCATACGGCTTTGAACGAAGGACACCTGAAAATTCAGATGCTGGGTGACATAGGCCAGGCGCTGAAGCCATTCAGTGGTACTGAGATCCCGGCGTTCATCACTGACTACGCTAACCGGAGGCGCTGCCTCCTCGTCCTGAGTCTGGGCCAGGCCGACGCCCGGGAGCAGCGCCAATGCACTGAAAACAAAAGCGCGCCAGCGGCCTGAGACCGCTGACGCGCTGAGGAATTGGGTTAACTGCATAACTGCCTTACTGGTTTGGCTCACTGTCCGGCGTGTCGTTTACCATGCCGGTATCGTCGTCACCGGCAACATCTTTGGCCTGTTTCAATCGAACCTGCTGTTCGTGGTCGGCAATGATAGCATTGATTTTACGCTTTTTCTCAAGCACCGCATTCATATCATTGCGCGGCAGTGTCCGGGTTTGTTCCAGACTGACCGGTGCCAGTCCACCCTGTGGTCCTACCGTCGGCGCCGTCATAAAGGGTTCAGTTGGTGCCGGCTGGTTTAACTGCTGCACCCCCAGAATAACGGCAACAGCCACAGACGCAGCGACCGCAAACTGTCCGGACTGTTTCGCGAACGGGATCACGTTGCTGACCAGCGGCACTGAACGCCAGCGCGACCGCTTAGGCGCAACAATGGCAGGTTCATTTTCCAGCATCGCGGCAACGTTTGCGGTAATATCCAGATGCGCTCCTACCGACGCTTCTTTACGTAATCCGCTCCGGATCACATGGTATCGGCGCCATTTCGCTTGTAACGCTTCATTAGCGGAAATGTCGTCGATGATGTGATCACCATCGATTTCACCATCCATGAATGCGGACAATTTTTCTTGCTGTTGCGTCATATTTTACTTTCCTGATCGCATATGATCATTACCAACCCTAACACAGCTATTAGTCAGCTTCATTTTTATAAAGTTCAACTTTCCAACAGCGGCTGTATTACTTTATCAATTGCTTCGCGGGCACGGAAGATACGTGATCTTACCGTCCCGACCGGACACGCCATTACACTGGCGATTTCCTCATAACTCAGCCCTTCGATTTCGCGCAGGGTAATTGCCATACGTAAATCGTCCGGCAATTTTTCAACCACACGAAACAGGGTTTCCTGTAATTCATCTGACAGCAGACTACGTTCGGGCGTCGATTGCTCCTTCAACGCGTCACTGCCTTCATAATAATCGGCTTCGTCAGCATCTACGTCACTGGCTGGCGGCTTTCTGCCCTGCGCAACCAGATAATTTTTCGCACTGTTCACAGCAATGCGATAAAGCCAGGTATAAAACGCGCTGTCACCACGAAAGTTGGGCAACGCACGGTACGCTTTGATAAACGCGTCCTGCGTCACATCAGCAACATCGCCGGTATTTTTTACATACCGCGACACCAGATGCATGACCTTGTGTTGATAGCGGGTTACCAGCAGATTAAATGCGTTTTTGTCACCTTTTTGTACTTTCTCAACCAGCTGCTGGTCGCTTATCTGCTCGCTCATTCGAGCCATTACTCCTTTACTTCCACCACACAATAGCCCTCGCAAGCAGTGGTGTAGACGTTCTTGATTCAGGAAAGTTCGATTTTTTATTAAAAAAATTAAAAGTTTTACTCAGAATAGCGCGGAACATTGTGTTTTAGCGCCCATCCTTTAGACTTGCCGAACCGTTGCAATAGTAGATTGTTATAAAAATACATGAAATCAGCGCCGTCTTCACTATCTTCACACTCGCAGACAACCGGCGACCACGACCATGCTGTAGAACATCGCTGTGATGTGCTCATCATTGGTAGCGGTGCAGCAGGCCTCAGCCTTGCGCTTCGGCTGGCAGACCACTGTCAGGTAATTGTTCTGAGCAAAAGTGACCGCAACGAGGGCTCAACACGCTATGCCCAGGGTGGCATTGCTGCTGTCTTCGACGAGCAGGACTCTATTGATGCGCATGTTCAGGATACCCTTAATGCAGGTGCCGGGCTGTGCGACGAGGCGGCGGTGCGGTTCACCGCAGAACGCGCTAAAGAGGCGCTGAGCTGGCTGATTAGCTTCGGCGTGCCATTTGATACCGAGACCAACGAGGCCGGCGAGCAACGCTTCCATCTCACCCGCGAGGGCGGCCATAGCCACCGTCGTATTCTGCATGCTGCAGATGCGACCGGCGAGGCCCTGCAAATAACCCTTAACGACGCAGTCTCAGCACACCCGAACATCCATATTTTTGAACGCTACAATGCGATTGATCTGATCCCGTCCAAATCACAGAAAGGCTACTGTACCGGCGCGTATGTCTGGAACCGGCAGCGCGAACATGTCGAAGTCATTCGCAGCCGCTTCATTGCCCTGGCAACCGGGGGTGGCAGTAAGGTGTATCAGTACACATCAAATCCGGATGTATCGAGCGGTGACGGAATTGCTATGGCCTGGCGGGCAGGCTGCCGTGTCGCTAACATGGAATTCAACCAGTTCCATCCAACCTGTCTGTATCATCCCCAGGCCAGAAATTTCCTGATCACTGAAGCACTGCGCGGAGAAGGTGCCTACCTGTGTCACGAAGATGGCACGCGCTTTATGCACCGCTTTGATGAGCGCGGAGAGCTGGCACCCCGTGATGTGGTTGCCAGGGCGATCGACTTTGAAATGAAACGACTGGGTGCAGACTGCATGTACCTGGATATCAGTCATAAACCCGCGGATTTCATTGTCAAACATTTCCCGAACATTTACCGTAAATGTCGTTCACTGGGTATCGACATTACCCGCGAACCCATTCCGGTTGTGCCTGCTGCACACTATAGCTGTGGCGGTGTGATGACCGACTTCAACGCCAGAACCGATCTGGAAAATGTCTACGCGATTGGAGAATGTGCTTACACCGGTCTGCACGGCGCTAACCGCATGGCCTCAAACTCATTGCTGGAGTGTGTGGTATTTGCCTGTGCTGCTGCCCGGGACATTGTCAGCCGCCTGCCTGAGGTCACGCTGGATGAACCGGTAGCACCATGGGATGAAAGTCAGGTCAGCAATTCTGATGAAGAAGTCATCATTCAGCATAACTGGCATGAACTGAGGCTGTTCATGTGGGACTACGTCGGTATTGTTCGCACCGACAAACGACTGGAACGGGCAATGCGGCGTATCTTGCTGCTCGAACAGGAAATTCACGAATACTACGCGCATTTCCGGGTCAGCAATAATCTGCTTGAGCTTCGCAATCTGGTGACGGTTGCGGAACTCATCGTGCGCTGCGCGATGCAGAGAAAGGAAAGCCGGGGACTGCACTACAATCTGGATCACCCCGGCAAGCTGCCTGATCCGGCACCGACTATTCTGGTTCCGGAAAAATCCCGTAAGCTGCCTGAACCAGGCACGCTCACCACCTGAATCAGCGTGTGGTCACGTCAAGATAAACGGTGTTGCCGGACATGACCACAAGGTGTTCACCCGCGTCACTGTCCGCCTGCATCACGGTGGCATGCCCAGGCAGGAATAACGGACGCTTAAACTGACAGTGTATGATCTTTGGCAGCGGCTCATGTTCGCTATCACCGGCACATAACCGCACGCCCAGCGTGCGTGCCAGCGTCCACATACCATGTGCTATCGCCTGTTTAAAACCAAACAGCCGTGCGGTCACGCCAAACAGGTGTATTGGGTTGTAATCTCCGGATACCGCCGCATAACGCCGCCCGGCTCCGGTATCTGCGACAATCTCTGCAAGTGCCTGACCATCCGGCAGCGGGCGCCTGTCTGCCACGGACTTTTTCTGACGCGGCGCCACGTGCGCCGCCCGCACACGGTTGAGATACCCACTTTGGGCACAATAAACGGCTTTCTCATTCTGCAGTACTACCACTTCCACCATGACCAGCCAACCCAACGCGTGTGGCTTAACATCGAGGTACCTGACCCGCACCTCAGCAGGCTGCGCACGGTCAAAATCCCCCAGCAGGGTAATGTCATTTTCAATATGCACCAGCCCCACCGGCGCAAACGGGCTTTTCTTATCCAGCAAACAGGTCAGCTGTTGTGGCAGAGTGGCTACCTGCAGATAGCAGGGATGCAGCTCCTGTTCGCGCGTCCAGCCTGTTACCCTGCAGTAACGCTGGTAATGCGAGGGGTCAAAACGGAACTGGCGCGTATAAATACGCTGCGGTAAGCGCGGGCTTTTAAACTGAGTTAACTCAATGGTATTGGCGCGCTTTGTGAGTGCACGCAAATATAACGACATCATATGTTACAGGTTTTCCATTAATGGTGCGTAGAATGCAATATCATTCGGCTCAGGCGACGGAAGTGCTGCTCGCGCACCTCACCAGGGAACAGCCAGAAGCTCAGGCTGACATCGCGCTGCGGACTCTCTGCGCCGGTCAGCGAGACATAGAGCCCCCATGAGGTGATGCGGGAAGCCGGGGCTACACGATACCAGTCAGAGACTCCATGCACGCAGTGGTTATTGTGATATCGCAGCCATCCGCTCTGGTTTACACGCCAGCGCCGTGGACGGACTTCCCTGGTAAGTAATGCCCACGCGCTGCAGGCGGTCACCACAGTCAGACATCCGCTCCACAGCCATGCTGTACTGATGTAGGTTAGCGTCATTTCTGGCAGACCGGCACAGGCAAATACCAGCGCGACGCAGGGCATCAGCGGCAGATAACGCCGCCAGGGCGCAGGGCTAACCGTAAAACTAAACCCTGACCCGGTCGACAATGGTGCGCACCATGCCCGCCAGTGCAGGATCCGGACAGCTCTGATGCCCCATAAACCATGCATAAAGGTCGGGATCATCACAGGTCAGCAGGCGCTCAAAGATTTCTTTGTCTTCGTCACTCAGGTCGTTAAACGCTTCATCAACGAACGGCCCAAGCAACACATCCAGTTCGAGCATGCCGCGGCGGCAGGCCCATTTCAGTCGCGCAAGACGCTTTGGTGTAAACATAACTGCATTAACCTTCTTAATTTTCGCGATAGCATACCATGACAGAACAATAACGATCACTGCCCTTTTTATCAGTTGCCCTTGCTTCTATGCTTGTAATTTCTGAGATGGCACCCATGTTAACTGTCATCATAATTGTTTGATTGTCAGGAGTTGTCATGACCCCACTTTTACGTCTGGATGCACTATCGGAACACTTTTTTATTCGCCTGACCGATCAGCGGTGTATTACTGTGACGGGTGACCAGCGTAACGAGTATCTGCACGGACAACTGACTGTCAACATCAATAAACTCACCGACGATGAAGTCCGGTTCGGCGCGCACTGCGATAATAAAGGCAAAACCTGGGCGCTGATGGACGTGGTTCGTTATGACGATGCCATACTGTTACTGACGGGTCAGGATGCTGCACAACACAGTCTCGCCCAGCTTCAGAAATACGGCGTATTTTCAAAAGTGGAGATGACCCAGGAGGCGGGATATAGCCAGCTTCTGGTCAGCCATGCGCTGGCACCGGCGCTGCTTGACGCCGTGTTTGGCAGCACGTCGAATGCCGACCATGCCAACATAATCCGGGGCAAAAACGGCCTTGCCTATCCTACGCGACTGCGTGGTGCATACCGGTTTGTCCTGACCACGCAGGGCCAGGCGGCAGCTGACGCGTTTTTTGCCGGGCGAGGTGACAGCATCAGTGAATATGCCACTCCGGTTTTTCATGCACTGGGCATTGAGGCAGGTATCCCGGCAATCAGTGAGCCTGCGATCAGCGAGTACGTGCCGCAAATGATGAATGTGCAGGCACTTAACGGCATAGACTTTGATAAAGGCTGTTACATGGGGCAGGAAGTCATTGCCAGAACCCGTTTTCTGGGCAAGAACAAGCGGGCCGCCTACATTTTCCGGGTACCTGCAGCCCTCGCTGTACACGCCGGAGATACACTGGAAAAGCAGCTCGGCGACAACTGGCGACGTGGCGGGAACGTCATACGATGTGCTACGCTGGGAGAGGAAACGTGGTTGATGGCCGTACTGGCCAACGATACCGGCGAGCACGATGCGCATCGGCTTGCCGGTACCCCTGACGTGACGATGACACCACATACACTGCCCTACACCATTGAGCAGCATACTTCGTCAGTCAGAAAGGCGTAACGTATCGCGTTACTCATTCACCGCGGCCTGTGCCGCCAAAAAGATAGGATTTATTATGACAATTACTGCCGACAGCGTCGTCACTCTTCATTACAAAGTCTCCGCAGAAGACGGAACGCTGCTCGATTCATCTGAAGGCAAGGATCCGTTAACGGTTCTGCACGGCCGTCGCTTTTTGATCGAAGGTCTCGAAGATGCGCTGGAAGGACGCCAGAAAGGTGACAGTTTCAGTGTCTCTGTTGCACCTGAAAAAGGCTACGGCGAGCGCGTTGATGCGCTGGTACAGCGCGTGCCTAAATCCATGTTTGACGGCATGGATGTCGAAGTTGGTATGTCATTTCGTGCCACAACACCGCAGGGTGAGCAGTCTGTGATTGTGGTGGAGACGACCGATGACGAGGTGGTCGTGGACGGTAATCACCCATTGGCGGGCGTACCACTGACGTTTGATATTGAAGTTATCAATGTTCGCGAGGCGACCGCTGAAGAACTAGAGCACGGTCATGCACACGGACCAGATGGCACCAGCGGCCACTAGTCAGCATAACGGATCTTAGCCGGGCAGCCAGCCCGGCTTTCCAGCTAACCAATCAGATTGCGTCCTCGTCCTGCTCACCGGTGCGAATACGGATCGCCCGCTCTACGGGATAAACAAAAATTTTGCCGTCTCCAATTTTACCGGTTTTCGCGGATGACGCTATCGCCTCAATTGCCGCATCAACGCGGTCATCATCCAGCACCAGCTCAATTTTAATTTTGGGTAAAAAATCGACCTGATACTCAGCGCCACGGTACAGTTCAGTGTGTCCTTTCTGACGGCCGAACCCTTTGACTTCTGTCACCGTCATACCGGCGATACCCACTTCCGCCAGCGCTTCTCTGACATCATCCATTTTAAACGGCTTAATGATTGCTTCTATTTTTTTCATGGGTGTTTACTCATCGTAAATGGTCGGAATAGGCACACGTTTGTGCTGTGTGCGACGGTAGATATAAAGCAGCTTTTCCTCCACCTCTGCCGACACCGGCTTACCCTCCAGAAAATCATCAATCTGGTCGTATGTCAGACCGAGCGCCTGCTCGTCGGCTTTTTGCGGGTTCAGAGACTCAAGGTCAGCAGTCGGGGCTTTGGTAATAATGTTCTGCGGTGCGCCGAGGTGTTCTGCAATCTGCCTGACCTGACGCTTGCTCAGCCCGAATAACGGCGCAAGATCACAGGCACCATCCCCATATTTAGTGTAAAAGCCGGTAATATTTTCCGCCGAATGGTCAGTTCCCAGTACCAGCCCGTCAACCAGACCGGCAATTTCATACTGAATAACCATCCGGGTACGCGCTTTCACGTTACCCTTTACAAAGTCCTGCTTAGCTTCGTCCGCAGGCAGCAAGCCCACATCAGCAAGCGCAGCGGTCGTCTCAGCGTGAATAGCATCTGCGCCAGGCTGGACATTAACGGTGACAGCTGCAGAGGGTCTGATAAAGTCGATAGACTGCTGCGCATCGGCTTCATCCGCCTGGATCTTATAAGGCAGACGCACAGCAATGAACCGAAAGGCTTCATGGTGTTCTGCATTTAACTCGTCAACGGCAAGCTGCGCCAACCGGCCCAGTGTACAGGAATCAATCCCCCCGCTAATCCCCAGTACCAACGCGTTAAGACCTGACTGTTTCAGTTGCTGCTTAATAAAGGAAACCCGACGCGCAACCTCATAGTTGACGTCGATTTCCGGCAACACCTTCATTTCTTCAATGACTGCTTGTTTTTGCATTACTCTTGTCCACTGTTAAATAGGGCGTCCTGAAAGCGCTATTTGAAGCTCAATTTGCCGGGCACTGGCAATACCCGTTATGCATAAGTGTACGTGATAACCGCCGTCAGTGTCATCCGCTCCCTGCATTATCAGGCAACCGGACTCCAGCCCTGTATTGCCGGCGATGCTTATCACCATTTTCCTATACCCAAGATGACCGGATATGGTTTATCCTGCGGGTCATGGAGTAAGGAAAAGAACGTCATGGTTAGGCAACGCGGACTGACATTGCTGGAAATGCTGATTACACTGGCAATCAGTGCCATTCTGTTAACGGTAGTGGCACCCAATGTGCAGAGCATCCTTGCGTCTAACAAAATCACCAGTGACATTAACAACCTGAGTGCGATAGCGCAGCACGCGCGCTTCAGTGCCATTAACGACCAACAGGACGTCGTCCTGTGCCCCACCGCTAATTACAGCACCTGCTCCAGTTCGTGGCGTCTGGCGAAAATGGTGTTTGCCGATGTGAATGGAAACGGCAACAGAGACGACGGTGAACCCTTGATTGCCACCGCCGATCCCATCAGTAAATCAAATACGATCAGCGGCCTTACTGGCAGCCTTACCTTTCAGGATAACGGTGGCGTAGGCCGCAGTGCGGTGATTACCCTATGTCCGCAAAGCGGCAGCGCCAGCGACGCGTCTGCGGTACTTATTTCGCTGTATGGCCGCATTGTCACCGCGAAAGACAGCGACGGCGATGGGATAAAAGAGGACACCAGCGGCACCAGCCTGTCCTGCAGCTAACACAGCACATATCCGCACCGACGTCCTCAAGCCCCTTGTAGTCCGGCTCCACACAGGCGGTGCTTCGGCAAAACGCGCCCTGAGATCAGCATTCATCCATGTGCTCCTGCGCTACGCTGTGCCCATCACACGTTTGCAGGAAGTCCCGATGACAGTCGTCAAAACACCTTTTGCCACACAACACGGCATCACACTGACAGAGTGTCTGTTGGTCGTGGCACTGGTTGCGCTCCTCGCAACAAAAGGAGTCCCGGCTTTTGGTGTCTGGCGGGAAAAACTGTCACTGCGCGCCGACTTAGACAAAGCCATCTCAGTGCTGCGTACGGCCAGGAATTATGCGCTTACCACCCAGACAAACGCCTATGTGACACTGTCGCCCGGTGCCAACTGGTGTCTGGCGGTTTCCGACACCCCGACATGTGACTGTCATCGCGGCGACTGCGCTTTTTCCTCTGCCCGCCATGTTGCCTATGGCAGCAGTCATGCATCGCTGGTGTCAGGCCGCTTTACCGCTGAGTACCCGATTCAGTTCAGCGGACCGGGCAGCCATGCGTTTGATGCCGCCGGCACACTTACATTTACCTCCGACAGTCTCTCGGGCAAAGTCATTATTAGTCCACTCGGACGTATTCGACACTGCAGCACTGATCGTGCGCTGGCAGGCATCCCGGCATGCTGAAACACGGTTTTTCGCTGACAGAGCTACTGATAGCCCTGGCTTTAGGTGGACTTGTGGTGTCCGCTGCAGCGACAGTCAGCAGCCGTCTTATTATCCGGGTCATGCAGCTTGAACAGCGACGGGCGGTAGAAGAAGTGAGTGCATTACTCGCCTTCTCTGTTTCGAAGGAAATTCGTCGCTCCGGTTACTGGTTCCGACCACTGTCCCTGACCGATTCTGCCAACCCATTTTTGTCACAGTGGCATATTGATGCCTATACGGGCGAGCCCGACGCCAGTTGCGTGCTGCTGGCATATGATAAGAATAAAGATGGGGAGCTAACGCTTGATTCACCCGCAGAGCAGACGGGTTTTCGACTTAGGGATGGTGCGCTGGAACAGCGCGTAAACGGGCACCTGTGTGACCAGAAGGGTTGGCAGGACATAACCGATACGTCTGAGATGACCGTTGATACCTTTTCGGTAAGAGTGTCACCGCTGAGCCCGAACGTTGCAGAAATTTCGCTGGCACTGCATCACAAACAAACGCCGGCTATCCGACAACAGCGAGTACTGACCGTTGCGCTCCCCAACCACTAACTTTCCACGTGGCATGACCGTGCTGACGCCGGTTGTCATGCTGTTAACTGCCACCCTGGCAATTGCTCTGTCCTGCGCCAGTGCGCTGACATTACTGCAACATACCCAACGCTATCAGATCCATTATGAGCGCCAGTCTCATTCGGCGGGAAAAAAGCTTAACGATATTGTGGCGCGCTTGCGCACGACAGAGGATACATCGCGACTGGCTGACGAGACGGGCAGTGAAATTCTTCAGTCGACGCATATCACAGACGCCGGTGTACCGCTTGAGAGTTATGCTGTCTCATTGCGTTATGGCGACGCAGACAGCCTGGTTGTGTCGCAGCAGGCGGTACGCTACCCCATCCTGCTACGTCGCCCTCCTGCCGCCCTGATATCATCAACGCCGCTACCTGCAGGCCTCACAGTACAGGTATATGCGGATGGCGTGCCGGCAGTGTGGTCTGCGCACAAGATCGCTGGCATACGCCTGTCCCGTTGCGACAGTGACGCCCTTCACTCGTGTCTGCCTGACACCATTACCTCACCAGCCACCTTTCCCGAAGACATGATCGATTGGTTGTTTGGTCAGCCAGCGCCCGTGTTATCTGCAGCAATGTTCCCAACGATCAGTCTGATCACCGGCTGCGACTCAGCAGACACCGACAGCGTCCCGGTATTATGGATTGAGGCACATTGCCGACTGTCACCAGGCCAGACGTTAGGCTCTGCGTCAGCACCGGTACTGTTGATAATCCAAAACGGAAGGCTGACCCTGCCTGAGGGCAGCAAAATAGTTGGCATGGTACTGATGCTGCAGCGTGACTCAGCCCGCCGATACACTGTCATCATGGCCGATACGGCCAGTCTCACCGGGACACTGGTATCGCTGACCCAACTGGATGCCAGCAGTCGCCTCAACCTGATTTATCGCCCCGACGTGCTTAGCCGCCTTCAGCAAACTCCCGCACTGCGCGCGATCACCCTGATCCCCGGAAGCTGGCATGACTTTGATTAACACAGCTAAAGGCTTTGCTCTGATTGACGCCATGCTGGCCTGTGCATTAATGGCGTCGGCGGTAGCGGCACTGGTGCACTTAACAGCGACCATTGAAGCTACCACACATCGCCTTGAGATAAATTCAGAAGAGCAGGATAAACGTCTGCAAAACCAAATGGCCGACTGGCAACGAGACTCGCTGATGATGTCTCGCTTCCACCCCACAACAGATGACACCCTGCCGTTTGGCGCATCACCCCTTGCCGGACAGTGGGATGAGGTTCTTATCTGCCGCGATGCTGACTAGCCAGGGAGGCTTGTTCGCAGCCTCGCTAACAGGTCCAGCAATATTCACCGGCACTTAATGTACCGTCAGCGTTCGAATCCCAGGCTTTGCGGCCATCACTGAAATAATAAAGATCGCCGGTGCCATCCTGACTGCTGCCTGATACGGGGGTAGCCTTAAGCGCGTAAGCGGTAGCACTGGCCGATTCAATGGTCAGGTTGTAGCGCTTATTGGCCACCGGCTCAGACGCTGGGGAATAACTGGCAAAAACCGACGGACTACCGGTATCTCCGCCGCCTTCCGCAGCCCCTTTGTAACTGAACGTGCCGCTGTGATGGCGCTCCATCGCCGACGCCAGTGCCAGCAGATCAGCCTGGGCGTTGCCACGGTAACCGTCAGCAATGACAGACTGATATGACGGATAAGCAATCGCCGTAATGATGCCGATAATCGCCACCACAATCATCAGTTCGATTAATGAAAAGCCTTGCTGAGTGCGCGTTGAGCCTGACATAGCTTACATTCCTTCACGTTCAGTTTCAGTGGTCCAGCTACCGCGCTGCACCCGTTCAAATTTACCATAGATATCTTCGGCGAGGCAGGCAAATGCAGAGTCGCAGGCTTCTTCCTCGCCATCCTCATCGGTTTTAATCACCGCAGAGACGCACTCAGTACCCAGACACACGACCGGAGAGACAATTTCCTCAATAAGAATTTTGGTCTCAGGCGCGATGCCCGTCTGCTTGAGTTCGGCGAACCGGTCTCCGGCATCCAGCCGGCCATTAATATTATTGTCATCGACACTGTTGCCGTTAAACATATTCACCAGATAAGCACGACTGTTGCCGGTCGGTGGTGCACAGGCACTGGTGCTGCTTGACGCAGGAATGTACGTGGTGAAAAAGATTTTGTAGTCAATGATAAGGGGAGATGACAGCACCTTTTCACCGTCGGTTGTCAGGCGAATAAACCAGCCGGCTTTGTCTGCCAGCATCGCCATTTCCAATCCTCGTTCGGCGTCGGTCCCTGTGGTCAGCAAGTGATTGGTCGCGTCATACATCGACGACTCCGTGGTACCGGTTTCGAAGGTATACAATCCGCTCTCATCACGCTTAAATACACCTTTATCCTTGAGCATATAGAAACGGTCATCGACAACGGTGTCCAGCGGTGAAGCGCGCCAGCCACTGCCCAGTGCAACACCGTAGAAGGCCTCGTCACCCAGCGCGACCTCTGCAACATCAGGGCCGTAGAAGAAGCGCCGGTTATTGTCTGCGGTATCACCGCCAAAGTCTGCCAGTCTGGCCCCTTTGACAAAATCGCTGCCACTTTCGCCATTGTAGATATCCATGCGGAATAACTGGCCGCCCATGTCAGCCACATACATATGGTCGGCAAATCCGTCGTTGTCACGGTCAATGACTGAGATACGGCCGGGTATGCTGTAGACCATATTCTCCAGATTGAGATCAGCGTCTGCATTGCTTGCTGACCACAATAAATCACCGGTGTCAGCATCAAACATATAAACGGCATTACCTACCCCATCAGGACTGCGTACTGCTTTGGTATCCTGATCATCATCATAGCCACCACCCACAATCATCACATTTTTCGTGGTGCCGCCCATACGGACTTTGGTGATGGTCGGACGCGACCAGCTCTGGCCCAGCTTTTCCAGCCCGGTTTCGCCACCGTTAATGGAGAAAAGCAACTTCGGACTGGTCTTACTGGTAACGTCAAACACGTAGTAGTTGCGACCACCGCGACGCATGCCGAGGTACAAGTAGGTTTTCTCGCCAACGTAACGCAGAACCATGTCCCCATCCAGGCCATAGATGTGATTAAAGCTGGAAATATCCTGATAGAAATCGTGAAGATTACCGAGCAGGTCACGCGGCATGATGGCAAAGTTTTCTTCCCCGGTTTCCGCATCAAACGAATGCAGCATACCGTGATTGGTGGCAACAAAAATGGCCGAATCGGTGAGACCATAGTTCACGATCACAGGCTGAGAGTGGATGGGATCACCCATCTGATAGCGCACATCATCAATGTTACCGTCGCCGTCAACATCTTTAATATCAACGCCTCTTGCCCATTTCAGAATAGACGTGCGCAGGGCATCGGCATCCGCCAGCGCATCAATGCCTAAATCAGCGGTCGTGATCAGCGAGTTACTCTCGTGCAGCTGATTACTGGTCGACACAATGGTCCCGGGCCCATCAAACACATACAGGTTGCGGGCCGCATTCAGCATACTTGCCGCACCGCCATCACCCACCTGATTACCATCCGCAAAGGTTGACCAATAACTGCGTGAGCCTTCTGCAAAGAATCCGGTCACACTGTCTACCGCATTAAGGCCGTTCTGGTCTCGCACAACATCACCATCGAGTTTGTATTTTTTCAGGTTGCCCGGCCAGATTGCGCCTTCCGCAGGCTTAAACAAGGCAAAATACAAATCGTCTTTATGTGTCAGACGGTTAAGCTGGTTCACCGCAACGCCCGGCGATACAAAGGTGGCATTGATGTCTTTGACAGAGCGCAGAATGGTCTGGAAGGCTTCCAGCAGTTCGGTACTGTTCTCTGCCTGATAGAAGCCACCGCCACTTTGCACTGCCAGCTGATTCAAAAAGTTATTTGCGGTCGTGTTGGCAGCAAAGCCAATAGTATGCGTGATCAGGCGTCGCTCAATCACTGAGGTTTCTTTTTTGCTCAGATTCCTGACCAGCTCAATCCCGCATTTTTCGCCGCTGCTGCCGTCACAGGTTTCGCCCAGCAGCGCTTCAATTTTCCCGACACTGTGATTGTTGTTCGCCTCACCGTCGGACAACAGCACAATGTGGTTGTTGGTCTGACACTGCAAATCGGTGACCGGAGAAATATACGTGGCACCATCCGGTATATATTCATTTTCACAGTCGCGACTGGACAGGTTGTCCTCGGTACAGCCGTATGGGCGCACCGGGTCGGCACCGACATACGAGCCGCGATGACTGACACGGGTATTCCGGCGTACTGAGCTCGATACGTAGCCATTGCCTCGTCTCAGCCCGTAATCCACATCCAGTCCACCGTAATAATGAGTGGCCTCGTACAGTGTATCCACAATCGGTGTCAGTCCGCTGGCATTAAGCTCATCGACTTTACTGATAAGGTGTTCACGCACCGTTGCCGACACGCCTGGCGTGGCATTCCCTTTAAATTTCACGACCAGCCTCGGCGCTTTTGAGGGCGTGCCGTTGTAAGAATATACGCCACGTACACCGCTGAAATTACTGAACACAAAAGCCATATCATTGCCTGGACTCCAGCCTGGCCGGGTCACAATAGCATTAACCAGTGAGGTTATGTCTGGCGAGCGATAATCAGAGTTACGATAAAAGTCGGGCATTGACCAGGTCAGCCCCGCCGTTTTCGGCAGATCTCTGACCATATACCGTCGGTGCGGGTGAAAATCATCGGCGTCATCGGTAGCTACCGCCCGTATCGTCATAGACGCATCCCACCAGCGGTCGGTGTCATAGGCAGTGAACTCAAGATAAGCTTCGGTAATGTCGGCGTTTTGCGGAATATTCACATCTCGAAAGCGAATACCCACATAGTCGTTATAGTCGTCGTTGAATGTCAGTTCCGAGCCGGTAGAGTCGTAACCATTTCCACGCTCTTCCACGTTGTCACGACTTGAGCCCACCTGATAAACCGCTTCACCGGCAATGCAGCCTGTCGCGGTCGATTCATCATAGGTCACAACCAGCTGCGGTGAGCCACTGCGGCCGCGGTCATAACTGCGCACTTTACGATTACTGGCCGCATCGCTGCTGCGCCCTTCCATCAGCACGCTCAGGCTTTGCCCTCCGCACCAGGCGTCCTGATCGACAATTTCCTGGATAATCGGGCTGATATCAGGCGTGGTAATAACCTCATCGGTTCCGGGGAAACCATTATCCGTTACCCAGTCCACCTGCGTCAGCGTGGGCGTTCTGGAGGACAGGTTCGTACTGGTGGATGAAAACGCCGTGGAGTCACCGGTCAGCTCACCGCGCAGCAGAAAGTCCGTCGCGGCAATGTTGTAGCCCGAGGACGTAAAGCGAATGTACGCGCTGGTGATGGTGGCGCCCTGCGGAATATTCAGCCCGGTGAAACGCAGCCCGGACAACACCGTGCTGGTGCCACTGCTCAGCACGATATCCGATGACGACGTATTCACACTACTGCTGATCTCATACGCATCGTCATTACCGGATGACGTTGAGGTAATCAGTTCCGGGCTAATCGGCTCATCGAGCCCACGGATGGGAAACAGCACCGGACCACCGTAATCAGAAAAGCGCATCAGACCGGCATTAATATTCGTTGCCTGGGACAACGCTTCCTTCAGTGCATTTTTCACCCTCAGCATGCGCGACTCTGTGGTGTCATCCGTGTTGGCCATCGACCCGGACGTATCCATAATAAACAACACATTGGGGTTATAGGTTACGGCTGTTGAGGATGTCCCCAGATAAATATCAAGGTCATCTCCCCAGGCAGACCAGCCGATACAGGAAAAAAGAAGAAAAGAAAAAACTGTACTGGTGAGCCGTTTCATACCGCACTCCTTCACTGCGATGCGGGTGCAAGCACCGCAGCTGACAATGAGTTAGCGACTGTGACCGGCTTACCGTCGACTTTGCCGCACCCTCTGATGATGAAAACGTGACAGTTGATATTACTGCCACCAATCACATTGCTCGACCCCCGGCAGGCCTGCTCACGAACAAACGCCGTGCGTGACCAGCTGTGCGTTCCCGGGGCACTCTGATATTGTCCGTCCGCCACATGCCGGGTTCCAACCGCAAGACCGCCGGTCGTCATATGGCGGGTAGTCCACTCAGCATCATCAAAACAACTCATCGTGTCTGCCTGCGGATCGAAGGTATTGCCCTGGCGGGCCTCAGACAGCGGATCAGTCTTGGTATCGTCGGCCAGTAACACTTCATCTTCCGACTCAAAAAACACCCCGGCAATTGCTGCCTCTGCCGCGTCAAACGCCATACCAGACTCCTGCATCGACATCGCCATCTTTGACTGTGTCAGGCTGCTCGATACTGCACTGACGCCAAGAATGGTCAGTGTCAGCAAAATCAATAGCGCCAGTACCATTACCAGTCCCTGCTGTTTCATTGTGAACTCCTGACAAAATTCTTCATATTGCGTAGCGCCAGTGTTTTGGTGAACACCTGGTAGTAATGCAGATTATCCAGGGTTACCGGCGCTTCGTTCAGTACCGCAAAACGCGGCGAGGTGGTCTGCAACTGACTCTCATAGCTCTTAATCAGCACCCCCCAGCGCAAAGCCACTACCTGCTGGTTGTTGGCCCGTAAGACGCCAAGTTCATCGGCCGTTACGTAACGCACAGCCTGTCCGTTTGAGGTATCAATGTCACTGGTGACACCATACTGAACCTGAAAACTCTCAACATTATCCAGCAGGGTGACTGTCGATGGCGCCACACCGGCCACCTTCAGACCACGCAACACACGTCCGTCATACCCGGTACATTTCAGCTCGCTGTCACTCACAAAGTAACGGTTCACAACATGAAACTCGTCCCCCGCCGCATAGCCATGACGATTGCCGGTACAGTCTTCACTGGCCAGCATACTGACCACCAGGCTATCGTTGCCACCGCTGCCCGCCTGAGTGCTGCCAAGCGTCAGCGACGTGGCCATATCACCGATGAGCACCACCGGATGATTTACCACGTACGCGGCTTCAGACACCGTGTCCACACTACCATCTATCTGTGCAGCAACATTGTCATAACGGCCGACCTCGAGGAGCTCGCGACTCAGTCGGGTCATAATAAAGCGACCGGACTCCTGCACCTGGGCGATGGCCTGATTCAGTTTGTTGGTTACCTGGCTGCTGACCAGCACCTGAATAACGGCACCGGTGATAATGGCGCCCAACAGCAGCGTAATCATCAGCTCAACCAGCGAAAAGCCCCTGGCACCATGATGCTGAAGGTGGCGTCTCATAGTGTGATGTCCTTGTACACGCAGGCAACGGTTTCTGCACTGCCCTCGTTGCAGCGCGCATTCAGGGTATATTTCTGGTTAGCACTGGAGTTAATCGGCCAGCTCAGCCTGATGTCAATGCGCGAGCCGGCACTGCAGGTATCGCCATCACCGGCAATGGCGTCATCGCAGGCGACATTCAGACGGATGTTGGGGTTGGTTTGCACCGCTGAACAGGATAATGCCCAGCCGTCATAGCTGGCCATTTCCTCTTCATTGCAGGTACCGGCCTCGCAATTGGGAATGTCGGCCGGGCGTTCGAGGCAATAACACAGATAGGGCGAGCTAGAGCCGGTACAACTGAGTTCGGCAAAATTGTAGTTATCGGCAGTGAAATAACGATTATGCGCAACCAGTCCATCACCAACGGCAGGCGGACGCGCTGCTGTGCGCAGACGCTCAGCTACCTGCGCGGCGACCAGCTCTGCCTGCGTGCGGTTTACCGCATCTTTGTTCGCAAACGAGCCGGTAAACTGCAGCGCCGCCACGCCGAGCAGACCAACAGCCAGAATAAACAACGTGATCAGAACTTCAATCAGCCCAACACCACGCTGTACACCTATCATGCTGCCTGTTTTCACTGTATGCGTTCCCTCGCAATTACGCGCTCTGTATCACACTAAGCCGGCGTCTATCTTATCAGCGGGCCTGCCTGGCCCGTCAACAGACTTATTTGGTTACTTCAATGATCAGCTCATATTCTTCGGTGGATGTCGCATCCAGCCCGCTGCTCAGAGAAATTTCATTGGTATCGACAATTGAACCATCCGGCATCCGCACTTTAAAGTTGACCAGTGCGCCCGTGACAGGCAGACCAAACCGCAGGGTGCCTCTCCAGTTTTCAGACACGTTGTTGCAACTGAAGAACGGTGTCGATTTGCCTTTAGGCACGGTTACTGTGCACAGGAACTGGTTTGGATCTTTGGTGATGGTCAGTGCTGTCAGATCGACGAACGAGGACTTTTTATCATTATTCGTTTCACACGGTTCCGTCACTCCACCGATAGTAATCAAACAATTGATATTGGCAACCAGCGCGTAGAATTTTTCTGCCGACGATTTACTGTCCACAGTCACTTTCAGTGTGTTATCAAACAGCGCGTAGTAAAAGTCTGCCGGAGAAATCGGGCCACTACCGGTAATACCCGAATTGTAGCGGGTGGCATACGTCGTGATGTTAGCTTCACCGTCAAACAACGCTTCTACCCGGCCGCGGCTGTAGGTGCCGTAAAAGTCATTATCGGGGTCAAGAATGGTTTTGATCGCTTCACTGGTCACCGTGGCAGCATCGGTATTACTGGAACGCCAGCCAGACAGCAGTGTCAGGTTAATATCGTAAAACGGCACAAAGGCTTTCCAGTCTTCGCGGCCGTCAGCAATCATTGCTCTCACCGCGGCGCGATGCTCATCCGTCATGTAATCCAGATAAATGCCGCGTGAAATAAGCTGGTATCCGCCTGGTGGCACAGTGATATTCCGGTCAGCAGGCTTGGTGGGCGCGGTACGCCCTGCGACCTGCGCTTCCACTACGTCTTCGGTATACGTGGTATAGCTTGCGAGCCGGTCTGCATCGAGCAGGTAGTTATCCCGGAATTCGATAATATCAATCATCTGCCAGTCAGGATAAAGTTCATAATAACCATCTACCCGTTTGAACCGGCAGACCTCATCATATAAGTCGCCGGTGCTGCTGGCCGGTACAAACGTACCATCAGGCTGGCGCTGATAATGACGGTGTGCGACACCGTATTCCTTACGGTAGTACTTCTCTTCACTCACCATTGCCGTAGTATCATGGTGATCACGACAACACTGATTACAAATCTCAGGTTGCCCGGTGCCTACGGCTTCGCCGATGGTCTTGGTGATCGCCTCACCCTTTTCCACCACCAGCTCTTTGCCGTTATACACCGTGCGTGCAGGCGTATAGCCGGTCCCGCTGCCAGCCAGTGCGCAGGAGCAGTTCACCGTCAAAAAGTCCTCCTGCTCAAGCTTGTCGGCTTCCTCGGGCAAATCAACATAACGCACAGTTTCAAATTCGACGATGTTGTTGTTGCCTTTATTATCAATATCAGGAACCGGCTTACTGGTTTCGATGGTTTCACCGTTACCCAGATCGTACGCAATAACATCCGGCGCCACGCCCGGCGTGTATTTTACCTGTGGCTGGGTTTTGGCATTCGCCGTTTCGTTGTTAGCCACGAAGCTACGTGAAATCAGGACTGGGGCCAGGCTGCTGTTCACCGTCACACTGGTGTTATCGCCGTTTTGATCCTGCCAACTTACGGTAATCTCAACCAGCTTTCTTCCCGGCACGGTCGGCGCGGGCACCGGCAGGCCGGCGTCACCTTCATTCAGCCAGGTATCACCCGTACCATCGGCATCGGTATCCACCAGATACTGGTTGGTGACCGTCCAGTTACGGGTAAAGTCGTAACTCACCGCATCCCCCTGCTTGAGCTCAACCGTTACCACACCCGCGGCAATCTCGCCACCGGCATCATCGGCAATGTCGTTATACGCAAACTCACCGGCTTCTGCCGTCAGTGTGGTGAACTGCCGAAGGTCATCCACTTTTTCATCTGCCAGTTGCAACGCGACCGTGCGCAAATTCAGCTTCGCGTCTGACTTCATATATTCAGACTGCAATGCAACAAACCCAGTGACACTCAGCATAATGATGAATGCCGCTACCAGAACTTCAACCAGAGTAAAACCGCGCATCGCTACCTCCTAAAAGTCCCGCCAGCTACCGGGTACAACGGCAACCCGCTGGAATGCATCGTTTTGCTCCAGCTCGGCGAGGATATCGGCGTCGTAAACAGAATTGTAGGTACCACCTGAGTGCCCTACCTCATGATTGGATGCGACAACGCCATTTACCCGCGCACCCCCTATCATATTGAGTTCAAAGTCGGTGACGGTGCCCGGCTTTCTGAATGAGAACAGCATGCCGTTTATTTCAGCACCACCATTCATGGTGAGATCGCCATCAGTAACTACCAGAATCACCGGATCAGACACGCTGCCAACAATCACGTTGGCATTTAGCGAACAGTCACCATCCACCCAAATCAGTCCACTGCTCGCGGCATCCAGTGACGAGCAATTCGCCAGTCTTTCATCTGCATCCGCCCGCAGTGACGGCCACTCAGCTTCCGGCACATTAAACAGATATTCCATCAAATCAGTCGGGAACGCCGGGTCATTGTCGAGGATATCCGAGTCTTTGAAGCCTTTTTCCGAGTAGGTATCGGTACTACAGTTTCCATCGCTGAATTCCTGCAGGCCACAGGTACTCCCGCTGCCACTGGTCAAATCCACATTCAGATCGGTCCAGATTGACAGCGGTACCCCCTCTCCGCCGCCGTTCGGGTTCGCGGCAACTTCAAAGTTACCGCTCACACCGAGACCGCCTGCAACAATAAGTGGCACATCCGGCGGATTGGCCAGTACCGAGTACTGAATCGCCTGAATGGTTTGCGTGGACGTGCCGAGACCGTCGGCAGAGGTCCCCACAGAGGTAAACGTAAACAGACGCAGACTCGCACTCTCACGCTCGATATCCTGCTCCACCGCGCTGACGGTAAATTGCGTCATGTTAGGCAGTGTGTTGGTAAAGGCGGTGCCATCCCAGGATGGCTCCTCACCTAACTGGCTGAGCCCCCGCTCTAGGCCGGCCTGCGCGGCACTAAACGCCATGAGCTGGTTTTGCTCGTTAAGCATGATCTGATGCTCAAAGGACTTGATCCTGCCGGTAAACACGGTAACCAGCGTGATCACGATCAACAGCATCAGAACAGCCGTCAATGTGGCCAGCCCTGATTGATTTTGCAGTGAGGTACGCGTATTAACCATCATGATTTTCTACCAGAAATGTTTTCGTGTAGCGACGGGAAATGGCGTCGTTCGCCGAACTCTCAGACACAATTGCGATGGTCGCATAGGTGACCGGAACACCTGCCGTAACATCCTGATCAAGCGTGAATGTCAGCTGACGTATGGTGCTTTTATCGGTATCGGTAATAGCTACCCAGTCTTCCTGAGTGCAGTCCAGGCCACCCTGTCGCATCTCCAGCCGGCCACTGCGCAGGCGATAGCCAAATTCCTCAGTACCATTATCCAGGTCACCGTCACCATCTGCGTCGTAGGTGAATAAAATGCAGCTGTTCGGGGCTTCATCCGGATAGGCACTGGTCACAATGGAATCGGCAAAGGGCGATGGATTAGCTTCGGGATCCGTTACCATCGCTATTGTGTCACCAGAAAAACCGGCCCGACGGAGATCCCTATGCATCAGTTGCACCACCGAGTAGGTTTCTTCGTTCAGGGTCGATGACCTCACCATATTGGCGTTCATACCAATACCAAAGCCGGTTAACGACGCCAGACCGGTTAACGCTACAGTACCAAGTGCCAGGCCTATCAGTAATTCGAAAATGGACAGCCCTGATTGCTGTTTTATGGAACGCATGGAGAATAATTCCTCAGTTCGCCACTGACAGTGCACACGGTAATGCGCCCAATTACATTCATTGAGATACGCACCTCACGATCGGAATCAGACATGTCAAACGAGCCACCGCCTGCGACCGGGAGCCCGCGCACGCGGTCGAAACTGATCTGATTGTCTGCGAATGTCGTTTCATCCAGCGTCATGCCGGGAAAGTCAGCTCCGCTAAGCACTGACTCAACACCATCAACGGTGCAGGAATTGGCTGTCGTACAATCGCAGTCTGGCTGATCGGTTATCCCCATACACCAGTTGTCGCCGGTGTTAAAATCAACCAGGATGTTGGTCGCGCTTCTGATAGCGTCAGACTTGGCTTTTTGCAGCGTAAAAAAGCTGCCTTCCACTGCACCGGCGGCGACAACCGAACTTTGCGCACGCAACACCGCAGGCCCGCCGATAGCAACCAGCACGGCGATAATCGATACCGTGACAAGCCCTTCGATAAGCGTAAAACCGCTGTTTTTTGACCGCATGTTGTTCAATACCAATACATTATTCAAAACACGTAAAGAATGGAGTGCGGCTGCTACACTTATGACATTCTATAAGTAACCAGGACACTCCCCTGTACTATATAGTAGCGGAGTCAGCGGTTATCCAACGTATTA
The DNA here is from genome assembly GCF_040812025.1 of Alteromonas nitratireducens. Classification (NCBI taxonomy): domain Bacteria; kingdom Pseudomonadati; phylum Pseudomonadota; class Gammaproteobacteria; order Alteromonadales; family Alteromonadaceae; genus Alteromonas; species Alteromonas nitratireducens. The sequence continues at coordinate 42,617 of NZ_JBFNPK010000012.1, read as the reverse complement.
GTGGTGATGATTAGGTATGAGGAAGATAAAAACACAACCGTGCCAGCGCGGTCTCACGCTGGTTGAACTCATGATTGTGCTGGTTATCGTCGGCATCCTAGCGGCGCTGGCTATTCCGTCGTTTACAGACAATGTCAGAGAGTCGCGCAGACAGGATGCACAAAAGGTATTACTGCAGCTAAAACTTCAGCAGGAAAACTATCGCCTGAATAATGCCAGTTATGCTGCTGCGGACGACCTGGGTATGCCCGCCTCAGACCAGTATACGTATTCGGTCCGGGATGTGACTGCAACAACCTATACCCTGGTAGCAACCGCAAAAGGCGATCAGACGAAAGACACCGCGTGCACTGAGATGACCCTTAATCAGTCTATGGCGCGCACGCCGGCGGCATGTTGGTAGGAACAGCTACGTGTTCAGCTGATTTGCTGAACACGCAGTTCTTTGGGTACGGCAAACTCGATATTTTCTTCACGACCCGGTCGCTCGCTGGCCTTAACAGCTCCCCATTCGGTCAGCCGGTTGACCACCCCTTTAACCAGAATCTCCGGTGCCGACGCGCCGGCAGTGACACCAACATGTTCGACACCCTCCAGCCACGCTTCCTGAATGCAGTTTGCATCGGCAATCAGATAAGCACGTGCGCCGACTTTTTCCGCCAGTTCACGCAGCCGATTAGAGTTAGAGCTGTTCTGTGCACCAACCACCAGCAGCACTTCACAGTCCTGAGCCAGTGAACGAACGGCATCCTGACGGTTTTGGGTAGCGTAACAAATATCGTCTTTACGGGGCCCCTGAATGGCGGGGAAACGCGCACGCAACGCGTCAATCACATCAGCGGTATCGTCGACAGACAGGGTCGTCTGACTGCAGTAATACAGATTTTCCGGATTTTTCACGACCAGGGAATCGACATCACCCTCAGACTCAACCAGGTAAATACCCCCTTTCGGGTTATCATACTGGCCCATGGTGCCTTCCACTTCCGGATGACCTGCGTGACCAATAAGGATGCATTCCGTACCGGTTTTGCTGGCACGGGTCACTTCCATATGGACCTTGGTGACCAACGGACACGTGGCATCAAACACTTTCAGACCGCGGGCATCGGCTTCTTTTCTGACAGCTTGCGACACCCCGTGCGCGGAAAAAATGACAATACTGTCGTCGGGCACTTCATTAAGCTCGTCAACGAATACCGCACCACGGGCTTTGAGTCCGTCAACCACAAACTTATTGTGTACTACTTCGTGACGCACATAGATGGGCGGCTTAAACATTTCCAGTGCGCGCTCAACAATGGTAATGGCGCGATCAACGCCTGCACAAAAACCGCGCGGGTTGGCCAGATGGATTTGCATCATTCGTTGCCCTCTGTCGTCTTCCCTGGCCGCACGTCAATGATCTCAACATCAAAAATCACCGTGTGGCCAGCTAGTGGATGATTAAAGTCAACGGTAACCGAGTCGCCTGCCACACTGCGAATGATGCCAGGCACTTCAGTACCGTCTGGTTGGGCAAACGCCAGAATCATGCCTTCTTCGATGGCCATATCAGCACCAAAGCGGCTGCGGTCCATATAATGAATGTTGTTCGGGTCGGGTCTGCCAAACGCATCTTCGGCTGGCAGCGTAAAAGCTTTTTTATCGCCTTTTTTCAGCCCGAGCAAACACGCCTCAAAGTTCGGCGTCAGACTGCCGTCGCCCATCACCAGCTTTGCTGGTTTGTTGTTTACCCGCGTGCTGTCTGCGGCAGAGCCGTCTTCCAGTTTCAGGTCAAAATGCAGGATCACTTCGCACTTGGCGCCAATCACCAGATTATCTGTCATGCCTTAGTTTCCTCTCTCATTGTCAGCAGAAGACGCTGTGTCAGGTGATTCTTCCTGCGAATTCCCCATCAGCATATCGAGTATCAGCAGCGCGGCACCCACGAAAATGGCGCTGTCTGCAACATTGAAGGCGGGCCAGTGCCAATCCCCCACGTAAAAATCCAGAAAATCAATCACATAGCCATGTACTACACGGTCATACACATTGCCCAGCGCACCGCCAAGAATGAACGCAAACGCCACCGGTAAACGCACCTGCTGGCGCTCACTCTGACGCAGCCACCACACAATCAGCACACTGATTACCACTGCAATGGCAGTGAAAAACCAGCGCTGCCAGCCCCCTGCACCATGCAGAAAGCTAAACGCTGCACCGTAATTATGTACGTAAGTCAGGTTAAACAGCGGCATAACCTGAACTGACTGATACAGTGACAGACTGTCTGCCACTGCATACTTACTCCATTGATCAAGACCGAACACCAGGGCACTCAGCCATAAAAAACGCAGTCCGGTCTGGGTAAACAACTTAAGCATAATGACGTGTCTCGCCCTGTCCGTCGACATTAGTAATACAGCGCTGACACAGTTCCGGATGGGTACTGTCGCTGCCTACGTCTTCGCGGTGATGCCAGCAACGTACACACTTGCTGCCTTGGCTTTTCTCAACCCGCAGCTGTAAGCCTTCGAGTTCGGTCTCAAGCGCGTCAGCCGGCGCCTCATCAGCTTTATGCAGTGACACAGCAGAGGTAATCAGTACAAAGCGCAGTTCATCTTCCAGCTGAGCCAGGGTGGCATACAGGCTGTCTGAAGCGTAAAGTGAAATCGCGGCCTCCAGTGAACCACCCAGCTTACCTTCTTTCCGGCTCTGCTCCATCGCCTGGTTAACGGCGTCTTTCACGTCCAGAACGGCATGCCAGAAATCGTCACCGAATGTCTCGTCTGCGCTGAAGCCGTCAAACCCGGTGTACCAGCTTTCGGTAAACACAAACTCGCTGCGCTCGCCTGGCAGCGCCTGCCAGACTTCCTGCGCGGTAAAGCTGGTGATCGGAGCCATCCAGCGGACCAGCGCCTCAACGATATGGTACAAGGCTGTCTGACAAGAGCGACGCGCCACACTGTCCGCCTTCGCGGTGTACTGACGGTCTTTAATGACATCCAGGTAAAACGCGCCCAGCTCAACCGAGCAGAAGTGCATCAGCTTTTGTGTTACCACCAGCAGATCATACTTCTCATAGGCGTCAATCAATTCGTTCTGTAACGCCCTGGCACGTCCGACAATCCAGCGGTCCAGCGCGACCATGTCAGCATCTGCCACAGCATTGTCCGGCGTAAACCCGTTGAGGTTGGCCAGCAGGAAACGTGCGGTATTGCGCAAGCGGCGGTAGGCATCGGCAGCACGCTTGAGGATTTCATCCGAGACGGCAATTTCGCCACGATAATCGGTAGAGGCCACCCACAGACGCAGGATATCCGCGCCGAGCTTATTAGTAACTTCCTGTGGCGCGACCACATTACCCAGTGACTTGGACATCTTCTTACCGTGTGCATCCACCGTAAAACCGTGCGTCAGTACCTGTTTATACGGCGCATGGCCATGCATGGCAGTTGAGGTCATCAGTGACGACATGAACCAGCCACGGTGCTGATCAGAACCTTCCAGGTACAAATCTGCAGAAGCAGGAATGTCATCACGACGGTCAACCACAAAGTAGTGCGTGACACCTGAGTCAAACCAGACGTCGAGCGTGTCAGTGACCTTGTCGTAGGCATCGGTATCACTTCCCAGCAGCGCAGCATCGTCAAGATCCCACCATGCCTGGATGCCGGTCTTTTCAACCTCTTGCGCCACCTTCTCGATCAGTGACGAGGTCTGAGGGTGCAGTTCGCCGGTTTGCTTGTGGACGTACAAGGGAATAGGAACACCCCAGGTGCGCTGACGAGAGATACACCAGTCAGGCCGGCCTTCTACCATCTTCTCGATGCGGTTTTCCCCCCACTCCGGGATCCACTGCGTTTTTTTGATTTGTTCCAGCGACGCATCACGCAGACCATTTTTATCCATACTGATGAACCACTGTGGTGTCGCACGGAAAATGATCGGGGTTTTGTGTCGCCAGCAATGGGGGTAGCTGTGCTCGTATTTCACGTTCAACAGCAGGTTACCGTGCTCAGCAACGGTATCGATAATCGCGTCGTTGGCCTTAAACACAAACTGACCGGCAAACAGAGGCACATTATCCAAATAGACACCGTTATTGCCGACCGGATTGTAGACTTCAATGCCGTACTGCTTACCAACATTAAAGTCATCCACACCGTGTGCAGGTGCAGTATGTACACAGCCTGTTCCGGATTCTGTGGTGACATGCTCACCCAGGATAAGCGGAACGGTGATATCCAAAAACGGATGCTGCACCTGCAGGTTTTCCAGTGATGCCCCAATGCAGGTCGCCACTTCACGATACTGTGTAACGCCGTAACGCTGCATGCAGCTTTCTACGAGATCCTGCGCGATGACAACCCATTCGTTTTTGTCAGTCAGTTCAATCAGTGCGTAGGTCAGTTCCGGATGCAGACTGATAGCGCGGTTTGCAGGCAGCGTCCATGGGGTTGTCGTCCAGATAACGACACCCGCCTTGTGCGCGTCCAAATCAGCCGCGCTGACACCGAAGGCCGCCGCGATAGCATCGCTGTCGGAAACCGGGAATTTCACATCAATGGCAGGTGACACTTTGTCTTTGTATTCGACTTCGGCTTCCGCCAGCGCCGAACCACAGTCGGTACACCAGTGAACCGGCTTAAAGCCTTTTTCGAGGTGTCCTGAATCGACAATTTTACCCAGCGCCCGAATGATGTCTGCTTCGCTGCTGAAATCCATCGTTTTATAAGGCTTATCCCATTCGCCAAACACGCCCAGACGTTTAAAATCAGCCATCTGTCCGTCAATTTGCTTTTGCGCATAGTCACGGCATTTCTGGCGGAACTCGGCCGCGGTCACTTTTTTACCGGGCTTGCCAACTTTCTTCTCCACCATCAGCTCGATTGGCAGGCCGTGGCAGTCCCAACCCGGAACATAAGGCGCGTCAAAGTCAGACAGGGTTTTTGACTTTACAATGATATCTTTCAGGATTTTATTGACCGCATGACCAATGTGAATATCGCCGTTCGCATACGGAGGGCCGTCATGCAGGATAAATGGTTTTTTTCCTGCTTTTGCCTCGCGGATCCGACGATAGAGCGTCTTTTCCTGCCAGCTTTTCAGCATCTGCGGCTCGCGCTGCGCCAGATTTCCCCGCATCGGGAAATCGGTTTCAGGGAGGTTCAGTGTGGCTTTGTAATCACTCATATATCTGTTTTGTCCATCTGCCTGTTTACGCACAAAAGCCGGCAAGGTTGCCGGCTGACTGCTGTGTTCGTTACGCCTGTAGCACCTGACGTGCCTTGTCGGCGTCACGTGCTATCTGTTCTTTTAACGCTTCAAACGAAGCGAATTTCTTTTCATCTCTTAATTTCTCAACCGGATACACATCAATTGAGCGACCGTACAAATCACCGGAGAAGTCAAAAAGATGCACTTCAAGCTGGTTACGCTGTCCATTCACCGTTGGTCGTGAGCCGACGTTTGCCACGCCCTTGTAGTGTGCCCCCGCTATTTCAACGGTCACCGCGAAGACCCCGTGTATCGGAGAGCGGCAGCGTTTTAACAGTACGTTTGCGGTGGGAAAGCCGATCGTACGGCCTTTCTTTTCTCCGTGAACCACGCGCCCCCGAATTGAAAACGGTCGGCCTAGCATTTCTGTAGCCCGGTTAAACTCGCCGCTGTCCAACACATCGCGCACCGCGGTCGAGCTGATGCGATGATGATCGATGCAAAAACTCTGGGTGCTGACCACGTCAAATCCCCACTGTCTGCCAGCTGCCTCAAGCATCGCAAAATCGCCTTCCCGGCCTTTACCAAACCGGAAATCATCCCCTACCACAAGAAATCTGACACCAAGTTGTTTAACCAACAGGGAAGCGATGAACGCTTCTGGCGACTGGCTGGCAAACGCCCGGTTAAACTGCACGGCAATCAGCCTGTCAATGCCCTGCTGTTTCAACAGCAGATACTTTTCGCGCAGCGGACTCAGCCGCGCAGGCGCTGTCGCTGGCGAAAAAACTTCTTCCGGATGAGGCTCGAACACCATGACACTGGCTGGTAACGACAGGGCCGCCGCTTTTGCCCTGAGGCTCTCGAGCACGGCCTGATGACCGCGGTGCACACCGTCGAATTTACCGATGGTAAGCACACAGCCCTTGTGATGAGGGCGCAGGTTATGAAGTCCGCGGACAAGCTCCACTGTCAGTTACTGCCTTCTGGTCTTAGTTATTGACTGATAAAGCCGGCGATTATAAACGACTCACGGCCGAATACCAATTCCTCCTGCGCCGAGTTTTACTGTGCTGCAGACGAAAGATGACGCGGTCTTATCCCCAGTATCAGGCAGACCAGCAAAAAGCCCGATACGGCAAGGCCAATCGTCGCAGCCACATCCATTATCTGCTGACTGATTGATAACGCGTAAAATGCTGAGCCTTTGTCTCTGAACAGAATAATCGCGGCCATTAGCGCACTGGCAAGCACAATTCTTATCACAAACAGGACGGTCGTGGGTGACAGCGCAAACACGCCCTGACGATGTAACGTGTAATACAGTAAAACGGCGTTCATTGTGGCCGACATACTGGTTGCAATGGCCAGCCCGACATACCCGAACGGCAGTGCCAGTACCAGGTTAAACACCATGTTGGCAATCATACACCAGATACCAAATTTGACCGGTGTGCGGGTATCCTGGCGCGAGTAAAATCCCGGAGCCAGGACTTTAACCAGCATAAAACTTAGCAATCCCGTGCTGTAGGCCATCAGTGAATATGATGCCATACGCGCCGTCTCGGCACTGAACGCCCCGCGCTGGAAAATCACGGTTAATATTGGTTCAGCCATAAATGCCAGGCCAACCGCTGCGGGGATCCCAAGCAGACAAACCATCCGCACTGCCCAGTCCATATTGGCCGAGAAAGCCTCAGGGTCATTGGCCACATGATTACGCGACAGCAATGGCAGGATCACCGTTGCAATCGCAATCCCAAACAAGCCCAGCGGAAATTCGAGCAACCGGTCTGAGTAATACAGCCAGCTGATTGAACCGGTCACCAGAAAGCTGGCGATAAAGGTATCGAATAACAGGTTAATCTGACCCACCGACACGCCAAACAATGCCGGGATCATGAGCGTGCGTACCTTTTTTACCTGCGGGTCGTGCCAGCCCCAGCGAGGCTTAACCAGCAGCCCGGCACGAAACAGAAACGGCAACTGAAATGCCAGCTGAACCACGCCCCCGGCAAAGACGCCCCAGGCAAGCGCAAACGCGGGCTGATCCAGTCGCGGCGCGAGCAACACAGCGAACAAAATAATGCTGATATTGAGCAACACCGGCGTAAATGCGGCCACAGCAAATTTATTCAGAGTATTGAGGATGGCACCAGCCAGTCCGGTGAGCGAAATAAAGGCAAGGTAAGGGAAGGTAATTTTCAGCATGGCCGAGGCAAGGACGAATTTCGCGCCATCCGGTTTGTCTGCCAGCCAGTCGACAAACCAACCGGCGCCAAACAGCGCCGCCAGTGCCGGCGATGCCAGCACGCCAATCAGCGAGACCACGAAAACAATAGCGCCCAGCGTGCCCGACACTTTCGCAATAAAGGCCTTAAGCTTCGCTTTGTCATCCTGATGGTGAACTTCGGTCAGTACCGGTATAAACGCCTGGGCAAACGCCCCCTCGGCGAATAAACGGCGCAGAAAATTGGGAATTTTATTGGCAAAGAAAAACACATCCGCCGCGGCGCCGTCTCCCATCAGGCGCGCCACGACCACGTCCCTTGCCAGCCCCAGAACACGTGAAATCAGCGTCATCGCGCTGACAATCAAACCGGATTTAATTAGCTTCCCTGACACACGCCCTCTGTGCTTCAATTGTGTAAATTCTGGAATCAGCCCCTATCATAGCGGAAGCGCAGGCAAACCGGAATGCTTAGTTCCTCCTGCGGTCGGGTCTGCATGAAGCGTCTGGGCCAAGGTTTTTGTGGAAAATCGTTTGACATTTGGGCGATAGATACGCATAATCCGCACCCTCGATTTTGACATGAATTTATTTTTTGGGAGTTACACCTTGGCTAACATTAAGTCTGCTAAGAAACGTGCAATTCAAGCCGAAAAGCGTCGTCAGCATAATGCCAGCCGTCGCTCCATGACACGTACAAGTATCAAAAAAGTAGTAGCTGCTATCGCTAAAGGCGACAAAGAAGGTGCTCAGGCGGCATTCGCTGCTGCTACGCCGATTCTTGACAGAATGGCAACCAAAGGTTTGATTCACAAGAACAAAGCGGCACGTCATAAGAGCCGTCTTGCTGCGCAAATCAAAGCGCTGTAAGGTTCTTTATCTTATCTTTAAAAAAGCGCCGATGGCGCTTTTTTTATGCCTGTCATCAGGTTGCCACAGCGCTTTCACTAAACTGTCAACCGCCCGTCACATCTCTGTCATTGCCCCGGCGTACGCTGAGTGTCCAAAGTTCATCACTTTGGAGCTGTTATGCAACAACGTCGATACCGTTCGCTCTGGCTGTCCGACATTCATTTAGGCAATAAAGATTGTAAGGCAGATTTTCTGCTGTCATTTTTAGCCACTGTTGAAGTTGATGCTCTTTATCTGGTTGGAGATATCGTCGATATGTGGGAAATGCAGCGGCAATTTCGCTGGCCGGACGCCCATAATCAGGTCATGCACACGTTAATGAAAATGTCGCATGAGGGCACCCGTATCGTATACCTGCCGGGTAATCACGACGCTCCCTTGCAAACCTACAGCGGCATGTCGTTCGGTGATATTGAATTTGAACGCGAACTCATCCACACCACAGCCGCAGGCAAGCGCTATCTTGTATTACATGGCGACCAGTTTGACGCCGACGTCACGCTGGGGCGGTTTCACGCATGGATGGGAGATAAGGCCTATGACCTGCTGCTGTTTGTTAACCGCTGGTATAACCGCCTGCGACAACTCCAGAAACGCGATTATTTTTCACTGGCCGGCTACATCAAACAACACATAAAAGGCGCGAATGCGGCCATTGCCCGCTACCGTCAGGCCTGTTGCCGACGCGCGGCCGAACTCGGTCTGGATGGTGTTATTTGCGGACACATTCATCACCCCCAAAGCACAATGGAAGACGGCATCCACTATATCAATGACGGAGACTGGATTGAAAACTGCAGTGCATTGTGTGAAACCCCGGACGGCACCCTGGAGTTGGTTTATTTCCATGACATCAGGCGGATGACGCTGTGTGAGAAACAACCTGACCGGGTCGCTGCCTCAAAGGCCGCCTGACCGTGGCATGCCGCATGCCATTGTCAATTATCTGCAATCAAAGTGTGCAAAAAGCGTCATAAAGCGCTGCTATTGTCTGCGAAAAAAAAGGAAATGCCATGTTTACTGTCGATGACGTTCTGACCAGACATTACCCTGCCGTTGCCAGCAAGCCCTGGCTGTTTAAGTCTGCCTCGTTCGTGTTGCGTCATTTGCTTCACGAAAAGGAGATCATCGAGTTTGGTGAAACCTACCCGCACTACGAAGATATCGATTTTGTCGAACAGGTTCTGCAGTATTTCAATATCAGTTATTCGACCCGTGATGTAGAAAAAGAGCGGATCCCGTCAGAAGGACGGGTTGTGATCATCGCCAACCATCCGATTGGGTCGCTGGATGCACTGGCCCTTATTAAGCTGGTGAGTGAGGTCCGGCGGGATCTGAAAGTGGTGGCCAATGAAATGCTCATGGCGATTTCACCGCTGCACAATATGTTACTGCCGGTGAACAACATGCAGGGCGGAACGCCCCGACAGCACCTTGAAGCGATTCATTCACATCTGAATCAGGATGGCGCAGTACTGATTTTCCCGGCGGGAGAGGTATCTCGACTGCGCCCTCAGGGTGTCAGGGATACCCGCTGGCACAGCGGATTTCTGCGCCTGGCAAAGCAGACGACATCGCCGATACTGCCGGTTTATATTGACGCGAAAAACTCACCGTTATTTTATGGCGTATCGATGGTGTACAAGCCCCTGGCCACCGCGCTGCTGGTCAAGGAAATGTTCAGACAGCGGACCAGGCACCTGCCGATGCGCATTGGTGAGTTAATCCCCTTCTCGTCGTTTGCACAGCTCACTCTGGGCCAGAAAGCCCAGGTCGGACTGTTTAAACGCCATCTTTACCGGATAGGTAACAACAAGAAAGGCGTATTCGCGACGCAGGCACCGGTCGCCATGCCTGAGGACAGAAAAGCGTTAAGCGCCGCTATCCGGCAACAGTGTGAGCATCTGGGTTATACCGGCGATGGTAAATCCATTTATCTTTATCGCTATCAGTCCAGCTCGCCGGTCATGCGAGAAATAGGTCGTCTACGAGAAATTGCGTTTCGTGCGGTTGGCGAAGGCACCAATAACCGACGCGATATTGACCAGTATGATCCCTACTATTTCCACCTGGTACTGTGGGATGACCATGATCTGGAAATTGTTGGCGCGTATCGCTTTGCCGACGCGGCTGAACTTACCGCCGCCGGCCATCCGACCGGGCTGTATTCCGCCACGCTGTTTAACTATGACGAGGATGCCTGTCACACCTTGTTCGAGCAGGGGCTGGAGCTGGGACGAAGTTTCGTTCAGCCTCGCTACTGGGGCAAGCGCAGCCTGGACTACCTGTGGTTTGGCATCGGGGCCTTTTTAACGCGCTATCCCAAATACCGATACCTGTTCGGCGCAGTCTCTCTGTCAGACAGCTACCCTCAGGTTGCTAAAGATCTGATTGTCGCATTTTACTCCACTTATTTCCCGGCCCGATACGGCAAAGCAGGGGCAAAGCGCCCCTATCAGATCTCCAATGATGTGCTGCATACCTTTAGCGGTGACAATTACAAACAAGAGTTTTGCACGCTGAAGCATTTGCTGGCCAACATGGGAGTGAACGTACCCACGCTTTATAAGCAGTACACCGAGGTATGCGAGCCCGGCGGCGCGGCATTTCTTAACTTTAACGTCGACCCCGACTTCAATGACTGCATTGATGGTCTGATTACGGTTGATATGCACAAGCTGACTGAAAAGAAGCGCAGACGCTACCTGTCTGAGGCCGGGCTATGCCAAACGGCGTAGCGCCGCCACCGTTCAGGTAGCATTTGAGACGCTGACTGCCGTGCCATCGGTCAGCGTGTCATTGGGATAGGTAATCACTCTGTCTCCCGCTTGTAATCCATCCGTGACCTCTGCCTCATTGTCATTTTTTCTGCCAATCGACACCGCCTGACGAACCGCTTTTCCGTTTCTGACAACGAACACATGCCAGTTCCCGGCTTCGCGAAACAGCGCGGTCACAGGGACTTTGCGCACGTGGTCGGCCTCCCATAAGATCACCGACGCATCGAGCTGATAGCCATGTCCAAGCTTTTCCCACTCCTCATAAGGACTGGTAAAACTGACAATCACATTAACGCGCTGCTCTTCAATCCCTAAGGCGGAATATTTGGTAAACCCTACCGGCTCAACCCGGTCTACCCTGCCCCACAATGGCGTCTCCCCGCCCCAGTTTTGCAGACGAACAGGCATCCCGGGCTCCACCATAACAGCACGTGATGACAGAAGTTCAACCACGACTTCAAGATCTTTTGCATCGCCAATTTCCAGTAACGGGGTTCCTGCCTGGACTACCCCTTCACTGCGTGTCAGCACACGTAAAATGGTGCCGGTAATCGGAGAGCGAATACTCATGCACTCACCACAACGGCCAGGAGAGTCTGGCGCTGCAGGCGGCGCTAACAGCGCGTCCTGGCGTTTGACCTCATAGTTGCGCATCTGCAGCGCCGCCTGGCTGTTCGCCAGCCTGGCCTTACCCGATTTGTACTGACGCACCGCATCATCCAGCTCCCGCTGTGACGCGGTGCCACTGGCGGCGAGTGGACGAATACGGGCAAGCTCACTGTCGGCAAAGTCAAAGTCTGCCTGCGCCTGTTTCACGGCCTCCTCGGCCTGATGTCTGGCTGATTCCGCCGCCTGTTTGCTGGCCAGCGTTTCCGCCCGGGTTCGAGGATCGAGAAAGGCCGACTCAGACGGCTCGATTTCAGCCACAATCGTCTCACCAGCCACCACGGCATCACCGGCATGATGATGGATACGACGCACCTGTCCGGAGATGGGGGCCGACAGCGTATACACATCATGAATGCGGGTATCTCCTTCATCGGTAATGCTGACCTGCAGCGGCCCCTCCGTAATCTCTGTCATATGGACGGGCACCGGCCTTGGCCAGAACGCATACGTCAGTCCAAGCAAAAAAACGGCGGCAATGGGCAGCCAGAACCCCATACGTTGCCGGACAGTTGCCATGTTGCTTCTCCTTATTCCCTTGTTTTTAGTACCCGGATAAGATCCAGGCTGTCAATACGGCGACGGACCAGCAACGCTGACACCACACTGGCCGCAAAAATTAACACCACAGCCCAGCCATACGTGGCGGGCTCAATGAAAAACGGTATACGAAACAGCTCCGTATTGAACGCACGAACAATCGCCAGCACCAGCGCAAAACCCAGCGCACATCCTGCAATAAGCCCACCCAGCGTAAGTAATGCAAGCTCACCAAGCAGCACATAGGCAATTTCACTGCGGGTAAAACCCAGCACCCTGAGTGTAGCCAGTTCACGCCCCCGCTCAGATAATGCAATACGCGCGCTGTTATAGGTCACGCCAACTCCCAGCATCACGGCCAGTATGGTAAACATGCCAATCAGCACCATCAGATGATCAACCAGCGTTTCATTAAACGCGGCAAGCGCATTAGCCTTAATGGTAATGGCGCCGGCATAGGGCGTTTCTTTGAGCACAGAAAATAGCGCATCCTGATGGAGCGGGTCGTGCAGTATATTAACGAATTCGAATTGCGGCGATTGCTGCAGCCAGTTTCCCAGTGTCGTCAGGCTTACATAGGCCGGCATGCCGACATAGGTGTCAATGATGTCTGATACTGTCGCACTGACGACAGGCCTGCGTCCTGTCAGCAACTCCAGCGTGACGGCGTCACCACGGCTGACATTCAGTTTTGTTGCCAGCGCCGCAGTAAGAATAATGCTGCCGTCTCTGACGCTGACCGGCCTGCGTTGCCAGTCATCATAAGCGGTCTGAAGTGTGCTGTCGGGACTGATCGCTGTCAGACTGCCGCGGTGCTGGTGGCGGTCATGGCTAAATTCAACGCTGACAAATCGCATTGGCTCGGCTTTCATTACACCCGGCAGATGGTAAAAGTCGAACAGTCCCGTGCGGGCCCGGGGTTCAGAAAGCCCGATGACCAGTGACTGCTTTTGTGACTCGTGAAAATACACCCGCGCGAGTTCATCCAGCGCATCCTGCCACTGAAAATTCATGATCACCAGTGCGACCGCAAATCCTACGCCAGTGCTGGTTGCCAGAGAGCGCAGCGGCCAGCGCTCAATCTGGCGTAGTGCGACCCGGGTGGGCTGGTCCAGCCGGTTTATCAGGTAACGTGAAAAAAGCCTGCCAGGACGATATGCCGGAGGTGACGGCGGTTGCATTGCGCTTGCCGGGGTTAATTTACTGATGCGCTTCACGGCCCCTATCGTTCCCAGTAAAACTGCACTGACGCCCGCAATCAGAGCCATCACATAAACCTGCGGACTCAGCGCGTAAATAAGTAGCGGAAAGCGAAACATCTGGGCGTACATTTTGGTGTTGTATAACCCAAAGCCATAACCGATAAGACAGCCCAGTGCCACCCCGCCAATGCCAATAATCAGCATCATTTGCACGTAGTGCAGAATAATGTCCCCGCTGCTGTAGCCAAATGCCTTGAGCAGGCCAATTTCGGCACGCTCGGTGGCGATCAGTCGCCCCAGCACCATGCTGGTCAGAAAAATGGCGACCGTAATAAAAATGCCGGGCAGAATCATCGCCATGGTTTTTTGCTGCGCAATCTCATTGGTGACGAACCAGTGCGACAGCTGATCTTTGCGCAGGTAGGCGCGTGTGCCACCATATTTGGCCAGCAGGCTATCAACGTCACGGAGTACTTTCTGCGCCTCGCTGTGATGGGCTAGCGAAAAGGCCACGTCATTAAAGGCACCGGTAAGATCATAGGCGGCGGCCAGCACATCCTCAGGCAACCAGAATACGCCAAACCGTTTGTCATCCGGCAATAACGCTCCAGGCCCAAGTGCGTAGATAAATTCAGGACACAGCGCAATGCCGACAACCTGAAGCTGTCGTTTATTGCCACGCATAATGACGCTGATGCTGTCGCCGGGAGCCAGACCGTGCGCTTCAGCAAACGGCTCACTGATAATCACTTCATCGGCATAGCGGTGAGAAAACCAGCTCCCCTGTCGTAACACCAGACGGTTAAGCAGCGGCTGGCCGTCATGAGGAACCGAGAGTAAACGCGCCATCACCGGCTCATTCAGACCAACCGCATCTACCGTAGCGTACTCGCTGATCCGTGTTTGTACAGCCTGGACACCCTCAATGGCAGACAGTTGCTCACTTATTCGCAATGGCGCTCGTGTCAGCGAGGCAAATGCCTGGGCAAAGTGATACTGCTGGTAATAGGCCTGTGTGGTGTTCTCAAGTGATGACACCGTGGAAATTGACATTACCAGTGTGGCAACGCCGGATGCGACGACCATCGCCACGGCAAATACCTGACCACGCAGACGCCATAAATCACGCCAGCGTTTTTTTGACAGCGCGCTGACCCTCACCAGGTCAGTTCCCTGGCACGACGCCGATGCTGATTCACCTCAACCCCGGCTATCTGCCCGTCTGCCAGTCTTACTACCCGGTGTGCCATTTCACTGACGACCACATTGTGCGTGATGACCGCGGTAGACGTGCCTAATGTTTTATTGATGTTTTCAATCGCTTCCATCACCAGCGTGCCGGTATGCGTGTCGAGCGCCCCGGTTGGCTCATCACAAAGCAAGATAGCGGGCTGTTTGGCAATGGCTCGTGCAATGGCCACACGCTGCTGCTCCCCCCCGGACAGTTGTGCTGGGAAGTGATCCATTCTTGCTTCTAAACCCACCAGAGCAAGCGCTTCTTCCGGCGGGATGGGTTTGTCGGCAATTTCTGTGACCAGTGCCACATTTTCACGCGCGGTCAGGCTGGGGATAAGATTATAAAACTGAAAGACAAAGCCAACGTGACGGCGCCGGTAAAGAGTAAGTTCGCGGTCCGGCGCATGGCTGATATCCTGATGTTCAAAGATCACCCTGCCCGATGACGGTGTATCCAGCCCGCCGAGAATATTCAGCAGCGTCGACTTACCACTGCCTGATGCCCCGAGCAGCACCACCAGCTCGCCTTTATTCAGGGTAAAATCCACACTGCGCAGCGCCTGCACCTCAACGTCACCCGTGATGTAGGTCTTCGTTAACTGTTCGGCAGCAAGTATAGGGGATGCCATTCGGTGACTCCTTGTCCGTGGACTGGTTTACTCAGCGCATACATTAACCCATAGACCCGCGTTAAGACTTGATCAAGATTAAGCTATGATGAAAAAGCGGATTATTGCTTTTCCCGCGACGAGACAACTGTTTTGTGACTGTTATCGACCAGCAACGTGGTCAGAATATCCGCGTAAATATCTTCGAGCGTAATGAGATCAGACACATGGATATGTTCATTTACCTGGTGGATAGTAGTGTTGGGTACACCCATCTCTACTACCTGGGTATCAGATGATGCGAAAAAACGTCCGTCAGATGTGCCACCTGATGTGCTGATAACCGGGTAACGGCCGGTACTGTTTACTATGGCAGCCTCAACGACAGAAATCATACAATCTGAGACCGCAGGTTTGCTAAGATAGGCCTCGCAGGCGCGGCTCCAGGTAACATCACACCCTGGCGCAATGCGCTCAATGACATCGCATAGCCGGGTTTTCAGTGATGCCTCAGTGTAGCAGTGTGAATAGCGGACATTAAAAGCGATAGTAGTCTGTCCCGGCACCAGATTGTCGGTAAACTGACCGGTATCCATGTGAGTAACCTGCAGGCTGGTACCGGGAAAATCCGCGCTTCCGCTGTCCCACTCAAGGTCCAGCAACGCCTGAACGAGCCTGCTGGCTTTGTGAATGGCGTTATCACAGGTATGCGGATAGGCAACGTGCCCCTGCTTACCGCGCACTGTGATATTTGCAGACAAGGAGCCCCGACGCCCGATTTTTATCGTATCGCCGGTGCAATGCGTTGCGGTGGGCTCTCCCACCAGGCACATTGACAGCTGGATCCCCTGTTCGTCGAGCCACTGTTTAATCCATTTAGAGCCATATTCAGCCTCACCCTCCTCGTCACTCGTGATCAGCCACCACAGTGTCGCGTTTTCCGGGTTTGCGCGGTCTATCACACGTTCGGTGGCAGCCAGCATGGCAGCAATACCCGTTTTCATATCAGCAGCACCACGCCCAAACAGACGGTTATTACGCACCACAGGCGAAAATGGCGGCGTCTGCCATTTATCGGGAGGCCCCGGAACCACCACATCGGTATGCCCGCTAAACGCAATTTGCCGCGAGCCGTTTCCCCACCGGGCTATCAGATTACTGACACCGTTCACGCTATGCTGCGAACACGCAAATCCCAACGCCTTAAGACAGGAGGACAGATAAGGCTGACACCCTTCATCACGGGGCGTCACCGATGGCCTGGCAATAAGGCGATGCGCATGTTGCAGGCTACGTGAGACAATATTGTTGAGTGAAGCAATAGTCATAAAGTGACAGGTACTGTAAACGACATGGCCTTAGTACAGCGCCTGCGTATGACGGGCAAATAACAAAATGGTGACAAATTGGAGACAGTTGTACTTTTTACCAACTCGCGGTAGCGTAGCAGTGTTTATGGGCTGAACAAGTAAGAGTCGCTGTTGTGATCAAAATCATTGTGCTTATCCCGCTTATTCTCTGCCTGTTGTGGTTTGGCTACCTACAGATGAAAGGCTACAGCCTGGCACAGGGCAAACAAGGATTTACGTACATTCTGGTGTTGTCAGTGGTTATTGGCGCGTTTTATTCGCTGATGTTGTTTCTGACGCACTAATAAAAAAGCCCGCATTACTGCGGGCTTTTGTGATCTCACTTTAACCAGCGGTTCAGGGCATGGTAATCGTGATGTCAGCCTGCGCACGCAGACCTTCAATAAAATCCTGATATGACTGTTGACCGGTCATTGCGGCCAGCTGCTGGGTTAACTGGGCTTTTTCATCGTCCGTTAACGCCGGCGCCGCGTGTACAGACTGCAGTTCAACCAACGCAACATCGCCGTTGACCGTTTTCGTTACGTCAACACGTTGTCCTTCGTTGTCTGACAGCACAAACAGCGTATCCACAATACTGCGGGGTAATTGCGACGCATTGCGGCTCACTGATTCAGCAGTTTGCCAGGCCAGCTCACGCTGTTCCAGCAGTGAATCCACCACCTCTCCGTTCGCAATCTGTGCAGCCAGTTCCTCTGCCCAGGTCAGTGCTGCATCCTGCGCCTTCTGTGACTTCAGGCGGCTGACAATCGAAGCTTTAACTTCGTCAAGCGACTGTGTACGTTGTGGTTCGTGCTCAGCAACAC
Organism: Alteromonas nitratireducens; assembly: GCF_040812025.1. NCBI lineage: Bacteria > Pseudomonadati > Pseudomonadota > Gammaproteobacteria > Alteromonadales > Alteromonadaceae > Alteromonas > Alteromonas nitratireducens. Next base: position 25,065 of record NZ_JBFNPK010000012.1, on the reverse strand, counting down.
GCATTACCGCAACCGTATCATTTCCTAAATCAATGACGTCACTGTTAACACCATCGATGACCAGCTCGTCTGAGAATGCCACATCCAGTGCACCCGGATTATCAAAGGGAGCCGGTGCCTCAGCACGAGAGAAGAGCGGTGTTGTCTGAACCTGAACACCGATTGCCGCGGCAACATCTTCGAGTGTATCGGGCATCTCAAAAGCGAGCTCCGCCATGGTATTTTGCATCTCGTAGAATTTATCCAGGGCTTTTTCGCTTAGCAGTGTATCCCGGATTTCTTCTTTCACATCTTCAAACGCCGTAACCTGTTCAGGCTTGATATCGGTCAGCTTGATGATATGAAAACCAAATTCCGTTTCCACTACTTCTGACACATCGCCTACGCTGGCAAGTGCAAAAGCCGCTTCATCAAATGCAGGATCCATCATCTCGGGTGTGATGAAGTCCAGATCGCCGCCATTTTCTGCGGAAAACAGGTCGTCAGACTCGGCTTCTGCCAGCGCGGCAAAATCTGCCCCATCATTGATCTGTGCCAGCAGTGATTCCGCTTTAGCCTTTGCCGCGTCAGCATCATCACCGGCTTCAATCAGAATGTGTGAAACACGACGCTCTTCATCTGTACGGTAGGCGTTGATATTGTTGTTATAGTACGTTTCAACATCCTCATCGGCGACACTGACGTCTGCCTTCAGGCTCTCGGCATCCAGCAGCACGTAAGCCACTTTTACCTTTTCTTCGGTGTCAAATGCATTCAGGTTCGCATCGTAATACGCCTGTACCTCATCATCTGACACCTCAACGGTTTCGATGAAAGGCGCAGAAGGAATTGTTATATAACGTGCATCCCGGGTCTGACGCTGCAGTGCGTTTGCACGTTCCACTTCTGAAGGCAATGCAAACTCTGAGTTACCCAGTGCTGCTGAAAGCTGCCCCCGGGTCATTTGCGTGCGCATCAGACTACGAAAATCAGCTGCCTGATAACCGTTCTGACGCAGCACGGCCTGAAACCGCTCATTATCGAACTGGCCGTTATACTGAAACTGTGGCATTGACACCAGCGCCTCACGGATTTGCTGATTGCTGGCGCGCAGTCCCATTTCCTCGGCTTTCTGCAGCAGCAGTTTATCGGCGATCAGTCGTTCCAGCACATTACGGCGAAAATCCTGCATATAGGCTTCGCTGGAAAACAGTGTGGCAATACTCTCACCATACTGAGACTCCATTCTGGCGCGCTCATTCTGGTACGCACGTTCCAGTTCCTGGGCACTGATTTCCTCGCCGTTTACTTGTGCGACCGCGGTTGATCCCGAAGAGGTCAGGTAGCTGCCCACACCGGCAAACACGAAACTCAGGACAATCAGGCCGATAATCGCCATTGCCCATGGGCCCTGAGAACCTTCTCTGATTCTTTCTAGCATGATTTCACTTCAACTCCGTTGCTTACATCACCAACCCGGAGCAGCCATTCCAGTGCCTGTTACACTGCTGCCTGCGCCGGTCAGAATTAACGCGCGATTATAGCGTAAGCACACTGTGATGTGTGAAACTTTTCGTGCAATTTAGCGTGCTGTTGATGATGCTGTGACACAAATAAAAAAGGCGATGGCCAAGCCATCGCCTTTTCTAACTATTCTTGTGTGCTTAGTTACAAGCGTCTTTCAGAGCTTTACCAGCTTTGAAAGAAGGCACTTTCGCCGCAGAAATTTGAATAGTCTCACCAGTTTGTGGGTTGCGACCGCTACGTGCAGAGCGTTCACGAACTGCAAAAGTACCGAAACCTACCAGTGCAACTTGATCACCGTCTTTCAGAGCGTTAGTTACCGCGTCAGTGAAAGCATCCAGTGCACGGCCAGCAGCCGCTTTAGAAATGTCTGCACCAGCAGCGATTTGGTCGATGAGTTGAGACTTGTTCACGATTATGATCCCCTTCGATTGTTATTATCTTGTTGTCCGAAACAATTTCGTTAGGACGTTATAACAAGCATGATGATTAACATCAAGCTGTGATTACAAATATTTAACGTATTGATGAATCGCTGCTATCCCTTTTGTGACAAGGCTTCAAGCGAGTACTCACTAAAGGTAACACAACTTTTTGTACATGAAAGCCCTAATTTAAAAAAAATCAGTCTTTCTTTGTTTTACTGCTTATTTTTTATTCAAAAGGTAATAAAAAATAGGCTGAATCCCTTATGCATCAAGTGATCCAGCCATTTTCTCTGCACTATTTTTGTGCGGTTTTTTTGCTGCTTTTCCGGGTTGTCACCACCTTGAAGCTCTCAACCGGCTCCTGAAGCGCAATATCGAGCACATCGTCAATCCATTTTACAGGATGGATATCAAGGTCGGCTTTTACATTATCCGGAATTTCCTCAAGATCACGTTCGTTTTCATGCGGAATAATCACCGTTTTAATCCCACCACGGTGTGCAGCCAGCAGCTTCTCTTTCAGTCCGCCGATAGCAAGTACTTCACCACGCAGGGTAATCTCACCGGTCATTGCAACGTCACAGCGCACCGGGTTGCCGGTCAGACTCGAGACCAGTGCCGTACACATGGCAATACCCGCACTCGGGCCGTCTTTCGGCGTTGCCCCCTCAGGAACGTGCACGTGGATATCACGCTTCTCATAGAAGTCTTCGTTGATGCGGAGTTTTTCTGCGCGACTGCGTACCACCGTCATCGCCGCTTTAATCGACTCCTGCATGACATCACCCAATGACCCCGTGGTTGTCATCTTTCCTTTACCAGGCACGGCGGTGGTTTCAATCGTCAGCAGATCGCCACCAACCTGGGTCCAGGCCAGACCGGTGACCTGCCCTATCTGATTTTCTTTGTCCGCTTTACCATAGTCGTGGCGCTGGACACCGAGATAATCTTTCAGGTTATCCTGGGTAACCACCACTTTGTCTTTACTCTTGCTAAGCAGGATATCCTTGACGGCCTTACGACAAATCTTGGAGATTTCACGCTCAAGGTTTCGCACCCCCGCCTCGCGGGTGTAATAGCGGATAATACCGATGATGGCAGACTCGGTAATTTCCAGCTCGTTCGCTTTCAGTCCGTTGCGTTCAATCTGTTTACTGATGAGATGCCGTTTTGCAATATTCAGTTTTTCGTCTTCGGTATAGCCGGAAAGACGAATCACTTCCATACGGTCAAGCAATGGCCCCGGAATGTTCATGCTGTTTGAGGTGGCCACAAACATGACGTCGGACAAATCGTAATCGACTTCAAGATAGTGGTCACTGAAGCTGTTATTCTGCTCCGGATCCAGGACCTCCAGCAGTGCAGAGGCCGGGTCGCCGCGCATATCTGCCGACATCTTGTCTATCTCATCGAGCAGGAACAATGGGTTTTTAACGCCCACTTTTGCCATTTTCTGGATCAGTTTGCCCGGCAGTGAGCCAATATAGGTTCTGCGGTGACCGCGAATTTCAGCTTCGTCACGCACGCCACCAAGCGCCATGCGCACGTATTTACGGCCGGTCGCCTTTGCAATAGATTGCCCCAGTGAGGTCTTACCCACCCCGGGCGGCCCTACCAAACACAGAATGGGTCCTTTCAGCTTTTTCACACGCTGCTGTACGGCAAGGTATTCAAGGATCCGTTCCTTAACCTTTTCCAGTCCGTAATGGTCCTCATCAAGTACCGCTTCGGCACGCGCAAGATCCTTTTTCACCGGCGAGCGCTTTTTCCATGGTACGCTGGTCAGCCATTCAATGTAGCTACGCAGCACCGTGGCCTCGGCCGACATTGGCGACATCATTTTAAGTTTTTGCAGCTCGGATTTCGCTTTATCCTCTGCCTCCTGCGGCATTTTCGCATCGCTGATCTTTTTCGACAGCGCTTCAAACTCATCCGGCGCGTCATCCAGCTCACCCAGCTCTTTCTGGATGGCTTTCATTTGTTCGTTCAGATAATACTCACGCTGGCTTTTTTCCATCTGCTTTTTCACGCGGGTACGAATTTTCTTTTCGACCTGCAGCAAATCTATCTCGCCTTCCATCAGCGCCATCAGGTACTCAAGACGTTCGTTGATACCGTCCATCTCCAGTACTTTTTGCTTTTCAGTCAGCTTCAGCGGCATGTGCGCGGCCATGGTATCCGCCAGGCGTGCTGCGTCATCAATTCCGTTCAGCGAGGTCAGCACCTCTGGCGGAATTTTCTTGTTCAGCTTCACGTAGCCTTCAAACTGCGATACGGCAGAGCGGATCAGCACTTCCTGTTCACTCTCCGGCAGGCTCTCGTCGTGTTTGCGGTCAATGCTCGCAATAAAATACGGTTCTGACTGGCTATACTCGCTGATAGCCCCCCGCACATTCCCTTCTACCAGGACTTTTACCGTGCCGTCCGGCAATTTCAGCAACTGCAAAATGGTGGCAATGGTGCCTACGGTATATATGTCATCCGCCTCAGGTTCATCAACGCTGGCATCTTTCTGGGCGACCAGAAAAATCTGTTTGTCATTCTCCATCGCCGCCTCAAGACAGCGGATCGATTTCTCTCTGCCAACAAACAACGGTATGACCATATGCGGGTACACTACTACGTCCCGCAGGGCTAATACGGGGATCTCAAGGCGATTTTCACGCTCGTCTGTCATACGTGGATCTCTATTTAACTTGCTAATGTCGGTTTATATGGGGGTGCGATGGTAAAGTTCAACAAACGGTTTGTGCGGTCGTCGCATTTATTACGCGAGTGGGTACCATCGCGAATTTTTGTTCTGCTTTTACCTTTATTCATTTACGCAAAGATGGCAACCCTAATTTCGGTCTGATTGCGTAACTTTTCTTCTTTGCATCAAATAAAAATGCCCCTGCTGCATTTGCAGTCAGGGGCATAGTTATTCTGTGCGCTCAGATTTATTCCGACGCCGCTTTTTTCTCATCGTTATGGTAAATCAAAATCGGCTTTGATTCGCCTTTGATGACCGTTTCGTCAATAACCACTTTGCTGACATTATCCATGGACGGTAATTCGTACATGGTATCCAGCAGCACGGCCTCAACAATAGAACGGAGACCACGTGCACCCGTCTTACGCTGCATCGCCTTTTTCGCAATTGCGTGAAGTGCGTCATCACGGAATTCCAGTTCTGCATCTTCAAGCGCGAAGAGCGCAGCATACTGTTTGGTAATTGCGTTTTTCGGCTCACGCAGAATCTGAATCAGCGCTTCTTCATTGAGTTCTTCAAGACTGGTCACAACTGGCAGACGGCCAATGAACTCAGGGATCAGCCCGTACTTAACCAAGTCCTCCGGCTCAACCTGTCTGAACAGTTCGCTCACAGCAGGGCGGTTTTCTTTGGATTTAACGGTGGCGCCAAAGCCAATACCGCTGCCGGTCTGTGCGCGCTGTTCAATCACCTTATCCAGGCCGGCGAACGCGCCGCCACAGATAAACAGGATTTTTGACGTGTCCACCTGCAGGAATTCCTGCTGCGGATGCTTTCTGCCGCCCTGCGGCGGCACCGACGCAACCGTTCCCTCAATAAGCTTAAGCAGCGCCTGCTGAACGCCTTCACCGCTGACATCGCGGGTGATAGACGGGTTGTCAGACTTGCGGGAAATCTTGTCAATTTCATCAATGTAGACAATTCCGCGCTGCGCTTTCTCGACATCGTAATCGCATTTCTGCAGCAGTTTCTGAATGATGTTCTCGACATCTTCCCCCACGTAACCTGCTTCAGTCAGTGTGGTCGCATCTGCCATGGTGAAAGGCACATCCAGAAAACGCGCCAGCGTCTCTGCCAGCAGGGTCTTACCGCTTCCGGTAGGGCCTATCAGCAGAATGTTACTTTTGCCCAGTTCCACCCCGTCGTGCACGTCACCATTGCGCAGACGTTTATAGTGGTTGTAAACGGCAACAGACAGCACTTTTTTGGCGTGCTCCTGGCCAATGACATAATCATCAAGATGGGCATGAATTTCATGCGGCTTGGGCAGCGCGTCTTTTTTCTGCTTCGGTGCAATCTCTTTGATTTCTTCACGAATAATGTCGTTACACAACTCCACACATTCGTCGCAGATGAAGACGGACGGTCCTGCAATCAGCTTTCTTACTTCGTGCTGGCTCTTACCACAGAACGAACAGTAAAGAAGCTTGTTATCACCGTCACTGCTGTGTTTATCACTCATTGCTATTTGCCTCTGCCTTGCCCGGAAAACTGCCAGCGAGAATCGCCGGCCCGGTTGGTATCACTCTGTTACTTTGTGACCGCTGCGTCAGATCGGTTCGTTAAGACTTCGTCGATCAGGCCGTACTCTTTCGCTTCGGTTGCACTTAAAAAGTTATCACGGTCAGTATCACGCGCAACCGTTTCATAGTCCTGTCCCGTATGCTGAGCCATCAACCGGTTTAATTTTTCTTTTATTGACAGGATTTCTTTAGCGTGGATTTCAAAATCCGACGCCTGCCCCTGGAAACCACCCAGCGGCTGATGAATCATGACGCGCGAATTCGGAAGACAGAAGCGTTTTCCTTTCGCGCCGCCGGACAGCAGGAACGCGCCCATGCTCGCAGCCTGACCTACACATACCGTGCTGACATCAGGTTTAATAAAGTTCATGGTATCGTAAATAGCCATACCTGCGGTCACAGAACCGCCCGGAGAGTTGATATACAGAAAAATATCTTTCTCTGGATTCTCTGCTTCCAGAAACAGCATTTGTGCGACGATCAGGTTCGCCATGTGGTCTTCGACCTGACCTACCAGGAAGATGACGTTTTCTTTCAGCAATCGTGAATAAATGTCGTAGGATCTCTCCCCTTTTGACGTCTGCTCGACGACCATTGGGACCAGGGCATTCATTGGATCTATCGGGGTATTAATCATAGCTACCTTGATATCTAACGCTTAAAACAAAAATGCTCGGAAGGCTCCGAGCATTTAAGCAGTAGGTGACTGGTTAAGTCAATCAGACAATAAAAAATTACGCCTGTTTGTTCATAACCTCATCAAACGCTTTAGTGACTTCGGTCACTTTTGCCTGATCAAGAACCCACTCAATTGCCTGCTCTTCCAGTGCGACGTTGCGCATCTGCTGCATCAGCTCCTGATTGTTCTTGTAGTACTCGATGACTTCCTGCGGATCTTCGTACGCAGACGCAGACGTTTCGATCATCTCGTTGACTTTATCGTCACTCGCTTCCAGTTCATTCTGCTTGATGATTTCACCCAGCAACAAACCGATTGTTACGCGACGCTTGGCGTTGTCTGCAAACAGATCAGCCGGCAGTTCTGGCAGGTTTGCGCCACCGCCCTGCTGTGCAAAGCGCTGCTTCGCCTGCTCACGCAGTGCATCAATTTCCTGATCGATCAGTGCCTGAGGCAGGTCGATTTCGTTTTTCTCGACCAGCTTCGCAATCACGTCTTCTTTCAGCTTGGCTTTCAGAGTCTGGCTCAGTTCACGCTGCATGTTCTTGCGAACTTCTTCACGCAGTGCGTCAACGCCACCCTCTTCAACACCAAACAGTTTCGCAAAGTCGTCGTCCAGTTTAGGCAGTTGCTGGCCTTCCACTTTCTTCACGTTTACTTTGAATACGGCGTCTTTCCCTTTCAGCGCTTCGGCGTGATAATCTTCAGGGAACGTCACTTCAACGGTGACTTCTTCACCGGCTTTTGCACCAACGATTGGTTTTTCAAAACCTGGGATCATACGGCCCTGACCCAGCTCAAGCGTGAAGTCTTCCGCTTTACCGCCGTCAAACTCTTCACCGTCAATGCTGCCAACGAAATCGATCACAACGCGGTCGTCTTTTTTCGCTTTACGCTTTACTTCTTTCCAAGTCGCGTGCTGCTTCTGAAGCGTTTCCATCATGTTGTCGAGGTCTTCGTCTTTGATCTCTACAACCGGCTTTTCAATCTCGATGTCGCTGACGCCGTTAACTTCAACTTCAGGATAGACTTCGAAAGACGCAACGAATTCCAGATCTGCACCGTCTTCGTCTTTGGTCAGTTCGAATTTTGGCATGCCCGCGGGCTGGATTTTTTCCTGCACGATGGCCTGATAGAAGTTTTGCTGCATCACATCGCCAGCTACTTCCTGACGAACAGCCTGTCCGAAGCGTTTTTTGATAACACTTACTGGCACCTTGCCTGGACGGAAACCATTGATACGCTGGGTTTTAGCCAGCTGCTGCAAACGTGATTTTACCGCTGAATCAACAGACTCAGCTGGAACAGTGATAGTAAGACGGCGTTCTAAACCCTGGGTCGTCTCGACTGAAACTTGCATTATTCTACCTCAACTTTACGTCGTTTCGGACGCTGTATTTATCTCCCCACTCTGGCCGGCTAGGACCGATCGACATAAATGGGAAGCGTTATCTCATTTCGGCAAATCGCTGACCTGCCGCCAGATAAAACTCGTCGTCTGGCTTGTTCGAAACAACATGCCTGACACGTCATGTTAAAAAAGACGCGGTAGTATACAGCTCTGGTTTCACAGAGTCGAGTGGTAATAAAACAGTTCGCGGAAAAAACCTAATGGGCCATGCGATAGCAATAAATGGGACGATGTTTCAGGCAGAAAATGGTCGGTGAGACAGGATTTGAACCTGCGACCCCTTGGACCCAAACCAAGTGCGCTACCAAGCTGCGCCACTCACCGAATTTGTTGACTTTTTTTTTGGTGCGGAAGGAGAGACTTGAACTCTCACGCCGTGAAGCACTGGAACCTAAATCCAGCGTGTCTACCAATTCCACCACTTCCGCGGGAAAATGGGGTGGACGATGGGACTTGAACCCACGACAACCGGAATCACAATCCGGGGCTCTACCAACTGAGCTACGCCCACCATAGAAGTGTGGCTCGACAGACCAACGTAAGTGTAACACGCTACATTGACGCTGACGACATTTTTGATGTGATTACTGCCTGCGACAACGACTGGCGCGTCCGGCAGGATTCGAACCTGCGACCCACGGCTTAGAAGGCCGTTGCTCTATCCAGCTGAGCTACGGACGCCCGGCGAATCTCCACTCAAAAAAGTGGTCGGTGAGACAGGATTTGAACCTGCGACCCCTTGGACCCAAACCAAGTGCGCTACCAAGCTGCGCCACTCACCGACAGTGTAACAGCGCGTTAAGTTCCTCGCCGTTACGGGGTGCGCATACTACCCCCTCGTTTTACCCTCGTCAAACACTTTTTTAAAGCAAATGTCCGACCGCTCACAAAGCAGCCAATAGGGTGCTTTTTTAAGCTGACAGCCGCATGCTGAGTGCCGTGCAAGTGTGACAGACAATCTGCTTCAGTAACAACATTACGCCGCGCTTTTTTTCATCACGGGACGCGTCAGCGATAGCCAACAGAATGCTGGCAGCTATAGCCTGTTTTATGAAACAATACAGGGTAGCGGTATGAACCAGATGACAGAGTAGTGATTAGCATGACAGCTCACCTTATAGACGGAAAAATCATTTCCCGGCAGGTCCGAGAGGACGTTGCCGCTTACGTTGACTCATTAAAGCAGGCGAACAAGCGGGTTCCCGGGCTTGCTGTGGTTCTGGTTGGCAGTGATGCCGCCTCGGAGGTCTACGTTGCCAATAAGCGCAAAGCCTGTGAAGAAGTGGGTTTCGTTTCGCGCTCGTTTGACCTGCCCGCGGATACAACCGAAGACACCCTCCTGTCACTGGTCGATGAGCTCAACGCGGATAAAGAGATCGACGGGATCCTGGTGCAACTGCCACTGCCGGCTGGTCTGAACGCAGAGAAAGTACTTGAGCGCATTCATCCTCACAAAGATGTTGACGGTTTTCATCCTTACAATATTGGCCGCCTCGCCCAGCGTATACCGGCACTGCGTCCGTGCACGCCCAAAGGGATTATGACCATGATCGAGGCAACCAAACGTCCAATTAAAGGGCTTGATGCGGTTATTGTCGGGGCCTCGAATATTGTCGGGCGTCCGATGGGACTGGAACTGCTGCTGGCGGGCTGCACCGTGACAACCTGTCACAAGTTCACCCAGGATTTGCGCAACCACGTCAGTCGTGCCGATCTGCTGGTCGTTGCTGTCGGCAAAGCCAATTTCATTCCGGGCGAGTGGATCAAACCCGGTGCGATTGTCATCGATGTGGGTATCAACCGCTTAACCGATGGCTCACTGGTTGGTGACGTGGCGTTTGATAAAGCCAAAGAACGTGCGGGCTGGATTACGCCGGTTCCCGGTGGTGTCGGCCCGATGACCGTAGCAAGTCTTATCGAAAATACGCTGGAAGCCTACGTTAAGTACCATTCATGAATTCGCTCCACCCGGCCATTGCCGCGACCCGGCAATGGCTTGATGACATTGTCATTAAACACAATTTTTGTCCATTTGCCCGCTATGTCAGGGAGCCAGAGCGTATTCGTTATGTGCTGACGGACGCCGGCATGGTCGACCTGCCCGACGTGCTGAATGCGGAATGTAAACACCTTGACGATGACAATGAGACGGCGACCACGCTGCTGATACTGATGCATGAGGAAATGCATGAGTTCGACAGCTACCTGGACACGCTGGCACTGGCTACACAATGGATGTCGTCACTTGGGTATGATGGCATTTACCAACTGGCGAGCTTTCATCCTGACTATCAGTTTGAGGGTGAACCCGCCTCTGCAGCCAGTCACTACACTAACCGCTCACCCTACCCGCTTTTTCACCTAATCAGGGAGGCCGATATTGAGCGCTCCCTGGCGCACTACGACGGTGATCCCGACGACATTTACACCGCCAATATCGCCACCGCCAATGCACTGGGAGGCGACTATTTTAAAGACAAGCTCGATGCGCTCCGAGCCTGTCCGTTCAGCGCCCCAAAGCGCAAATAGACATGACTTAGTTATCCGGATCGCTGGTAAGAAGCTGATCAGCATCAGGCAACAGCCGCCCGGCCTGATAGGCTGATAATGTCAGCACCCAGTCACTAATCCAGTGAGTTCCGGTAAGCGAGAACCAGACCTGTTGATTACCGCGCTCGTCCGGCTCACTGACATAGGCAGTAACCTCGTATCCCGACTCGAGGATAAAGGTAATATCACCAGCCAGGGCAAGCGACTCCCACACCCGAGGCAGATAGACTGACACTGCCTCATAAGATGGACTGAGCATGCCCTCGACCGTCGCATCCGTCACCTCCGGGTAGCGAAGACTCCCCGTTGCTGGTATATCCTCCCACAGCCAGGTATTTTTTTCATCACGCACAAATGTCATGGTTTGTTCATCGCCATGCCGGACAACGATACGACGGACATCTCCCGTCTCAAATGGCAGGACATCACGGGTTAGCCACGCGTATGGCGAGCCCGGTACGGGCAGCGCTTCGTCAATCAGCAGTGTCTGCGCCCGGTTGTTGATTCTTACAAACTGTCCGCGTCCGCTTTGTGCGCGCTGACCCGCGAGCAGCATCAGCGTCTGGTTCGCTGTCGCCAGCGTTACCTCGACAGACGTGGCATCCGCTTCGGTCACAGGCTCCACGCCAAGCTGTCGGTAGTAGCGAGGATCCGCTGTTTTGGTTTCAAGCACCTTGGCCTGCTGAATCACCGTAACCAGGTTACTCAGCTTGTCTTTATCAACCGGAAATCTGACCTGGGAGTCCAGATGCGATGCCATCCAGACATCATCATTCAGCACGGCTTCAAATCGCAGCCCATCGGCGTCGGACACTGACACCCTATTCACCGACGGCAACGCCCCCTCAATGTCATACGCCAGCAACTGGCCGGTCTCAAACACTGTGGTTGCGTCCTGTGATTTAATAAACACCAAGCCGGCAATACAACACGCAGCTATAACGGCAAGCACCAGAACTCTCATTGCGACAGGCTCCGTTTAAATGCGCCTGAGCGACGGCTGAACACACGCCTCAGCAGGAAAAGCAAAAACACCATGACCAGGGGGGCAATAACAATATTGACGAGTTTCAGTTGGTTGCCAAGCGCATCAATGTCTTTATCCAACTGATAGCGAACATCACGCAATGCCTGTCGAAGCGACAGGCGCTTGTCAATAAACTCATCAATCATCGCCTGCTGTTGGTTACTGAGCGCCAGTGCAGCACCGTCTGCCTGCTGCGACTCCAGTTGCGCCAGTTGCATATCAATTTCGGACAGCGCGCTCTGGAGCTTTTCTTCCTCTTCACGGAAACGGGCCTGTGCGGCAACTTCTAATTCCTGAACCCGGGTGAATGGTCGCGAGAATGTGCCGCGACTGCGGATACTGGTGAGTGCCCGGCTACCCGCGAGACTCTCAACCGCGTTGATAATAAAGTCACCATTGTTGGCGAACGGGGTGTACAACATATCGCCAAAAAACGGCGTTTGCTGCACCCAGTACGGGTTGGTGATGAGGTCCGCATCACTGACAACAATCAGCGTCATTTCTGATGGCGTGGACTGCTGCGCTGACGCATCGCTGAACACCGGCTTTGCCAACCCGTCAAACCGGGCAGCCAGCACAAATTGCTCGCCATTCCCTTTGATGGCACCAGCGAGTGACGACGGGGACGGGTCCTGCGCGTACCTGTCAGCCTCAATCAGTACGGCATTACTGCTGCTTGTTGCCAGCACCTCCATGGTCAAGGGGCTGCCAGCTTGTTGTGTGATCGCAGCAAATGAGGCGCCGTTCAGTGCATCAAGATTCGCCGTTGTGATGGTATCACGGTTCAGCTGTTCTGCGCCCAGCCCGAGGATGCCCGGGTGTTGTATCACGCCGGCTTGTGGGTCGCGGACATCCAGCCCGAGTTGAGGATCAAGGACCACACCAGAAGACACCGTAATGCCATGGGCATCAAGCCATGGCCATGAGGATGGATTTGCCTGTCCTCCCTGCATCTGCTGCAGCGGGTCGGATTCAAAGTGCGGGTCAATAAACGCCAGAATGCGTCCTTTGGTCACGGCAAACCGTGCGACCGCGCGCTGCATCTCTGCACTGAGCCCCTGCGGATGCATCAGCACCAGTACATCGGTATTGTCAGGCAGGGCTTCAGCATCGGGCTGCACCAGTTCCACGGTGAATAACTGGCGTAATTGTTCGTAAATCACCATGGCGTTATCAAACTGGCCAGTCATTGGATTTGGCCCGCCAGCCAGAGGCAATGCAGAGACGATACTCACCGTCACGTCCTGTGGGTTACTTAACTGATAGATCAGCTTACTGATATCGTATTCCAGGAACTGTTCTTTCTGCGGATCAAGAAACGGCAGCACTTCCTGCGTATCCAGCGCATTCGTGCCTGCAATGCCGAAATACACGGCCTCGCCAAGCGTCCCGACGTTAGCCGCTGTCAGACCAAATGCGGCCGCGCGGTCTTCGGCCTCTGAAAACGGCTCCGGATCGACGCGGTGCAAACGAATTTTACCGTCAGATGCTTTTTCGTATTCTTGGAGCAGGCTTTCGACCCGGTTTGCATAATTACGCAACCCGGTCATACCTTTGGACGTTTCCTCTGAGAAGAAGAAATACACGTTAACCGGCTCTGTCAGCGATGCAATAATGGCGCGGCTGCCGGGCGACAATGAGTAGACTTTCTTCTCAGTCAGATCGACCCGAAAATTATCCAGCAGTGCATTGTTCAGCAGTGTCGCTGAAATGAACACAATGGCAAGCAAAAACAGGCTGATGAGGGCGGATGCTTTTTTCATGATTACTCTGCCTTCTTCAACTCGATAACAACCAGGCTCGCATAGAGCCAGACCACAATCACTACCAAAAAGTACATAACATCATTGAGTGCCAGTACGCCTTTTGCCATCGCCTCAAAGTGCGTCAGAAAACTCAGGGCGGCGACGCCGTCGAGGATGGCGTTACCCGCCCAGGGCTCAAAGGCATCAAGCACCAGTGTGGAACCGGAAAAGACGAACACAAAGCACACCACAATCGCCAGAATAAACGCGATAACCTGATTTCTGGTGATGGCCGACATGCACAACCCAATCGCCAGGAAGGCCCCTGACATTAGCCAGCTGCCAACATAGGCAGCCAGAATGATTCCGTTATCCGGGCTCCCAAGGTAATTGACTGTCAGCCATAAGGGGCAGGTCATGGCCAGCGTAAGCGCCAGCATTGCCCAGCCGGCCAGAAACTTACCGGCCACCACTTCCCATACCGACACCGGCAGGGTCATAAGCAGCTCAATGGTGCCGGATTTTCGCTCCTCTGCCCAGCTGCGCATTGCAATGGCGGGCACCAGAAACAGATAAAGCCAGGGATTCACATTAAAAAATGGCAGCAGATCAGCCTGCCCCCGTTCATACCAGTCGCCAAGAAAAAAGGTGAAAACGCCGCTTAGCATCAGAAAGATGGCGACAAACACGTAAGCGACAGGGGTCGCAAAGTAGCTGGAAAACTCACGCTGGGCGATAATCAGAACCTGTCTCACGCTGCGCCCTCCTGTGTGGTGATAGACCGGAATACCTCATCCAGACGACCATTTTCCACACTCAGTTCGTCTACCGGCAACTGCCGTAAACGAATATGTTCGGCGACCGCATTGATGATCAGTGCACCGTCCTCCGGGAACAGGGTGACACGACCGGTTTCCCGGTCAATTTCCATATCGGCTACCCCGTCGAGTTCAGCCAGCCCGGAGATATCGGCGGCGTAACTCAGCTTCAGTGTCACCGCCTGATAATAGCGGGAGCGCTGTCTGAACGCATTGGGCGTGCCATCAAAATGCAGTTTGCCGTTGCTGATAACCATGACGCGACTGCAGACTGCTGTAACCTCCTCAAGGATATGGGTAGAGATGATGACAATCTTATCGCGCGCCAGTGTCTTGATAAGCTGGCGGACCTGATGCTTCTGGTTCGGGTCGAGTCCGTCAGTAGGCTCATCCAGAATCAGAATAGCGGGATCATGGATCATCGCCTGGGCCAGCCCGACCCGCCGCTTGAATCCTTTCGACAGGTTTTCGATCCGTCGGTCAAGTACCTCTTCCAGTGACACTTTGGTAACGACCTCTTTCAGCCGGTCCTTTTTGTTTTGCCCCTTCAGACCACGAACGGATGCAATAAATAAAAGATACTGGTACACCGTCATGTCACCGTACGCGGGTGCGCCTTCCGGCAGATAGCCAATCAGTGATTTGACCGCTTTCGGCGCCTTATCCAGTGATTTCCCGTCAATCACAATATTGCCATCATCCGGGCTCAGAAACCCGGTCAGCATTTTCATTGTGGTTGACTTGCCTGCCCCGTTCGGGCCCAGAAACCCGACGATATCGCCAGGATTAATGGTAAAACTGAGTGCATCAACGGCACGCAGCTCACCAAACGTTTTGGTTAAGTTCGTTACTGAGATCATCTGTGTCCTACTACGATCATTCCCATCAGGAAATGGTTTATTCCGTCTTTTCAGCCAGGAACACCCGCCACTGAAAACAAAGGGGTGGCGGCAAGGAAATTCAATGTCCAATATTTTGACACAGTGTCAAAATTCAATCACCCCTATTTCAGGGTAATTGCGCCGAATTCCGGTTACCGAGAGAGAATGCCGGGTTGTCGCCGTCTGCGCGCTGCGGTATAACACGCCACAATACGACTAACGGACACCAATCAGTATGCCAGCATCATTGGAGTCATACTCCCTGACCCCCATCGGGCACATCGCTACGCCGTTCAGGCAAAAGTTTGCCATACCACGACAGCCGAACCTGGTTAATGCGAAAGGCATGATCACGTTCTTAGCGCCGTATTCCGATCCAACCTGCTTTAAAGACATTGATGCATTCAGTCACCTGTGGCTGCTGTTTTTGTTCCACGAAACCATGGAGCGCGGCTGGAAGCCAGCGGTTAAAGCGCCCCGTCTGGGAGGGAACGCAACACTGGGCGTATTTGCAAGTCGCAGCACACATCGCCCTAATGGGATTGGCATGTCGGTGGTACGTAATGGCGGCCTGGTTAAGGACGGAAAAACGCTGATGCTGGAGGTTGAAGGGGTAGACTTACTTGACGGGACTCCCATCATAGATATTAAACCTTACCTGCCCTATGCCGACGGGATCCCGGACGCGACCGACGCCCTGCCTAACCCCATCGCCCCCGGTCAGGTACCGGTTATCTTTGCGCCAGACTGCGAAGCGGAACTGGCCCGCCGGAACAAAAAACACGCAGATTTTCGTTCGTTGTTAACCGGCGTTCTGGCGCAAGATCCGCGCCCGGCCTATCGTCACAAACTAAAGACTGACGAGCGCGACTATCACGTGGCATTGTACGATGCGGATATTCTCTGGCGCATGGTGGATGGCTGCATCCATGTCATTGCGATCCGTGATGGTGAGCCCGGCCGTGCTGGTTAAATCAGACTAACCCTTTCATCACGCTCGTATTTCCCTTTTTAAGGCCGGCAACATGCTGCTAGAATACGCGCATTAACTATCTCATCAATAGGAAGAGCCGTTCTGATGCGCACCAGTCAGTACCTGTTATCAACACAAAAAGAAACCCCCGCCGACGCTGAGGTCATCAGCCACCAGCTGATGCTACGTGCCGGCATGATCCGCAAACTTGCCTCCGGATTGTATACCTGGCTGCCGACGGGCCTGCGGGTGCTGAACAAGGTCGCCAACATCGTGCGCGAAGAAATGAACCGTGCTGGCGCTATCGAAGTGCTGATGCCGGTCGTTCAGCCTGCTGACCTGTGGGAAGAGTCGGGCCGCTGGGACGAGTACGGGCCAGAGTTGCTGCGTATCAAAGATCGCCACCAGCGTGATTTTGTGCTGGGTCCGACCCACGAAGAAGTCATCACTGCACTGGTGCGTAATGAAGTGAGCAGTTACAAACAACTGCCACTGAATCTGTACCAGATCCAGACAAAATTCCGTGACGAGGTCCGTCCCCGTTTCGGCATCATGCGCGGCCGTGAGTTCACCATGAAGGACGCCTACAGTTTCCACCTGGACGACGCCTCACTGGCTGAAACGTATCAGACTATGTATGACGCCTACAGTCGTATTTTTTCACGCATGGGGCTTGAGTACCGTGCCGTTATCGCCGACTCTGGTGCTATTGGTGGCAGCGTATCCCATGAGTTTCATGTTCTTGCCGACTCGGGTGAAGACGCGATTGCATTCTCGTCAGGCAGCGATTATGCCGCCAACATTGAGATGGCGCAGGCCGTGGCACCGGCACCACAACAACCCTCTGGTCAGCCTGCAGAAATCATTACCGGTGCGGGTGATTCACTGGCCGCGGCCTGTGAACACCTTGGGGTGCCACTGAGCCAGTCAGTGAAGCTGGTCGTGGTTGCTGCCGAGTCAGACGACAATGACAGCTATGTCGCCCTGGTGCTGCGCGGAGATCATTCACTGAATGACATCAAGGCGGAAAAACTGGCCGGTGTTCGTGCCCCACTTGACGTGCTGAGTGACGAAAAAGCCGCTGCGGTACTGGGCGCACCACTGACATTTGCTAATCCAACCGACTGTGCCATTCCGGTTATCGTCGATCACAGCGCCGCAGCGCTTGCTGACTTTGTTTGTGGTGGCAACGCCGCAGGTAGCTGGGTAAAAAATGCAAACTGGGCTCAGGCGACAGCATCTGAAGATATCCGCAATATTGAAGCGGGTGACCCGTCACCGGATGGCAACGGCACCATTGAAATCAAGCGAGGTATTGAAGTTGGTCATATTTTCCAGCTCGGTGATAAATATTCAAAAGCCATGAACTGCGGCGTGCTGAGCGAGAGCGGAAAGCACCAGACGCTGACGATGGGCTGTTATGGTATTGGTGTATCTCGCATCGTGGCGGCAGCCATCGAGCAAAACCACGACAAATTCGGCATTATCTGGCCAGATCCCATTGCGCCATTTAAAGTTGCCCTGATCCCGATGAATATGCACAAGTCACATCGCATTAAGGAAGCGGCTGAACAGCTATACGCTACACTTAGTGATATGGGCGTGGAGGTTCTGTTCGACGATCGAAAAGAGCGCCCGGGTGTGATGTTCAATGATATGGAGCTGATTGGCATCCCGCACAGTATTGTCATCGGTGAGCGGAATCTGGACAATCAACAGGTCGAATACAAAAACCGACGTACCGGAGAGAAGCAAATGCTCAACCTGACGGATGTGTCTGCATTTATCAGTGCGCTATAGCCGGTCGCGGCCAGAGATAAGGGAGTTCGCATGCAGGTTACCTTTTATGGCGTAAGAGGGTCCATTCCAACACCGGGCCCCGATTACGTTCGCTATGGTGGTAACACTGCCTGCGTTCACCTTGTGCTAAACGACGGTACCGATATCATTCTTGATGCAGGTACCGGCATTCGCCTGCTCGGCAACAAGCTGGCGAAAACCTCAACACCCATCCACCTGCTGCTCACGCACAACCACTGGGACCACATTCAGGGCTTTCCGTTCTTTGCACCCGCGTATCAAAAATCCCGTGAAATCATCATTTATCCGGGAAGGACCAGCCTGCCCGAATACGACCAGATCCTGCAGCAAATGAAAGGGTCCGTGTTTCCGGTCCCCTTTGACGCCCTGTCCTCGGCTATTCGCTTGGAAGTGCTGCCCGAAGACAAAGAAAGCTGGACGATCAACAGCGCCGTTATCCGGCGGATCACAATGAATCACCCGGGAAGCGGCAGTGCGTATCTGATCGAAGCCGATGGGGCAAAAATTGGCTATCTCACCGACAACGAACTGTATCCTCCCTATAAAAAAGAAACGGATTTTATGCAGTTTGTTGATTTCGTGCGCGATGCTGATCTGCTCATCCATGATGCGCAATACATGCTTGATGATATGCCTGCCAAGTCGGGCTGGGGTCACTCGGTTGCGGAGGAAGCGGTGAAGCTGGCGATGGCAGCTAACGTTAAACAGCTGGCACTGTACAGTCACGACCCAGAGCGTACCGATGATGATATCGATCATGTTGTGGCGCACTGTCACCAGTATGTCACCCTGATGCAATCATCCGTCTCTGTCTTTGCTGCCGCAGAAGGACAACACCTTTCATTCTGATCTGTGTAAATCGCAGGAGCACATTACATTGAAACGATCGTATTTACGTTATGCCGTTGCGCTGTCCGCAATATTGGGTTGTGCCACCTCCTCTTTTTCTGTGTCGGCACAGGAGACTGATGCGTCCGACCCCGTCGACACGAGTACCGGGCAGGAGCAGGTCAGTCTGGTTGAGGAGCGGGTAAACGCAGAAAAAACGGCAGTAAAAAACCCGTTTGTTATCACCCAGTACAGACAGAATTATATCCTGCCGTTCACCTACGTGACGAACCCGAATTCGCTGGGCAACCAGGATTTAACGCCGACCAATGTGGATAATTCCGAGGCGAAGTTTCAAATTAGCGTGAAGACACCGCTGTATACGACGGATGAGTCTGCCAGCGGGCTGTTCTTCGGCTTCACTCTGACCTCATTCTGGCAGTTGTACAACAGTGAAGTATCCAAACCGTTTCGCGAAACAAATTATGAGCCGGAGTTTTTCTGGCAGCAGAATGCCAACATTAAACTGCTTGGCTATACCTTTAATACTCTTCAGGTCGGCTTTAACCACATGTCCAACGGACAAAGTGGCGAGCGCTCACGCAGTTGGAACCGCGTGTTTGCGTCTATTCTTTTCTCCAGCGAAGAGAATCTCTACTACCTGAAAACCTGGTACCGTATACCGGAAGACGAAAAGGCATTCCCGTCAGATCCCAGTGGCGATGACAACCCCGACATTAACGATTATTACGGGCGACTTGAGTTTGGCTATGGCACCCGTTTTGGCGATTTGAAATTGTTGGCGCTGATGCGTAACAACCTGCGTTTCAAAGGCAACCGTGGCAGCCTGCAGCTTAACCTCAGTTACCCCATCAGTGAACGCTATGAAATGCTGTTACAGTATTTCAACGGCTACGGTGACTCACTGATTGACTATAACCGTTCCCAGGAACGGATTGGGCTGGGCTTCAGGCTGAAGTTTCTGTAACGCCATTCTTTTCGGTTATCACACCTGCAGCCCGATAAAGCTGCAGGTGCACCTTCACCAGCGCAGGAATATCCCGCTGGTATCCGCCACCAATCACTGCCGCGACTGGCAGCCGGTGTTGCTTGCAGGCCCCCAGCACCATACGATCACGCCGGTAAATTCCGTCTGTGGTTACAGATAACAGGCCGAGGTCGTCATCCTCATGAATATCGACCCCTGCGTCATAGATAACGGCATCTGGCTGAGCCTGAATAAAGGCCAGGTGTAAGGCCTCATCCAGCGCCTGCAGATACGCATCATCACCGGTCCCTTTCTCCAGTCCAATATCCATATCGGACTGCTGCTTGCGGTAGGGAAAGTTTTTTTCGCCGTGTAATGACAAGGTAAATACCGACGGATTATTGCGGGCAAGCCAGGCCGTGCCATCCCCCTGATGCACGTCACAGTCAATAATCAATACACGGTCAACCGACGGATGAGCAAGCATGCGATGGGCTGCAAGGTACAGATCATTGAACAGACAAAACCCGGATCCATACGTGTCAAACGCATGATGATATCCACCGGTCAGATTCAGCGCCATACCATGCTCAAGCGCAAGGTCGGCAGTAAGGCAGGTTCCGCCCACCGCGGTCAGAGTGCGGGCAATCAGTTGTTCCGACCAGGGGAAACCAATACGCCGCATCGCTTTTGCATCAAGCGTTCCATCCAGCAACGCAGTAACATAATCCGCAGCATAATGGCTTAACAACGCGTCCCGGCTAATGGGCTCAGGCGTATAAAAGCAACTATCTGCCACGCCATGGCCTGCCAGAGCATCACGTATCCCCTGATATTTCCCGATCGGGAAACGATGTCGGGCAGGCAGAGACAACTGACTGTAGATAGGGTGAAACACCAGCGGAACCATACTACCTCTTCTTTGATTATCATGGTCACGCCAGTGTATTACGAAATTCGGTAACCGGTCAGGTCAGTTGCCGTACCACTTTTTCAACGTTGTCAGACATACGGTTCATCGACAACGCAATGGTATCTTGCTCGGAGAGGGCGTGATACTTCTCTGACGACGATACCACCTGTTGAATGATGGCTTCAACATCCCGCAGCACCACTTCCTGATCATCGGCAGCATCATTCAATGCCACCACGACGCTCGCCGTTTCTTTGATATCGTTAACGACCTGATTCAGAATGGTAAGAGCTTCTGCCGCTTCTTCTGCATTGGCGTCTGACAATGCTTTTCCTTCTTTCATGGCAGCTACCGCGCCGCGCGCTTCCGATTCGAAGCTGGAAAGAATGTCGTTTATCTCGCGTGTTGATTGCTGTGTTTTAGCTGCCAGCGCCCTGACTTCATCGGCAACAACGGCAAAGCCACGACCATGTTCCCCGGCTCTGGCTGCTTCAATCGCGGCATTCAGTGCCAGCAGGTTGGTTTGGTCAGCAATTTCATTGATCACATTGACGACGTTCAGGATTGTGGCACTGCGGCTTTGCAGTGCCACCACGATTTCACTGGAATGATTTACCGTTGTGGCGAGCTGACGGAAGCCTTCGTTCGCCTTCTTGAATGTCGTAAAGCATGACGCAACATTTTCCTCCGAGCGGTTGGTCGCGACGGCAACCTGATCAGTAATCGCCACCAGGCTGTGCACAATATCGCGCAAACGCACTGTCATCGCTTCCAGAGACTGGGAAGCACTGCGTTGCTCCTGGGCTCCCGTTTTGATACTGGTGCTGACATCCCCCAGACTCTCTACAGCTCTGCTCATTTCGCCCTCTGCTGCATTCAGTTCACTGACCACCTCTGTCAGTTTGTTCTGGAGATGACGAGCCGCATCAGCAAGCACACCCAGCTCATGGTCACTATGGTAATCAAGACGGGTATCATAACGGCTGTTCGCCAGGTCGTGGAGGCTGCGGGCAATTTGCTTCAGCGGTTTGACCACCTGGGTGCGTAACCGCGATACCACGTAGATGATAGCCAGCAGTGACAGTGCCACGGCGGCGGTCAGAATAAGCCATAAGAGCCCGCGCGTGCCTGATTTAAGTTCTTCAATTGCCTGCTCTGACTGACGGTCAATATTGCTGGCAATCTCCGATAACAGCGTGGCAGGCTCTCGATCGATGCCGCGCACTTTCATGTCCCCGACAGCAGGGTCAAACCCGGCGTCAACAAAGGCCTGATACCCTTCCCGGTATTTGTCTGCCATGATTGCATGGGCTGCCTGAAAACGACGAATTTTCGCTTTGACAGCATCGTCAATAAGCGGGTTGTTCAGCATGGCAGAAAACTGCGTATCAATCTCTGCTTCCCGGTCTTTAAAACGTTGCCAGTATTTTTCCCGGTCCTTGGCATTACTGCCTCTGAGCAGCACATTTTTCCATTCCTGCACCTGTGTTTTGAAGGTACTAAGCACATCCTTTACATCGCGTTCGGCCTGGATCAGCGATGCCTCCAGTGACTCAAACTGATTGATCAGCGAAAACGATTTCATGATGGAGGACGCGTTCAGGACAACCAGAAGCAGAAAGGCGGCCAGAACGGGGGTCATGATCATTCGGCTGGTGCTGGTGTAGTTCACAATAGATAACTCTTGGTAAACGGGACGAACATGGCGCCATTAGATGTCATTTATATGACAGGGAAATGACAGCGTGACTGTGCGGCCCAAAAATAAAAAAGCAAAGCGGAACGCTTTGCTTTTTTGGTGATTACGATGTGTACTTTGTGCTTAAAGCATATCCAGCGTGCTGGTAATTCCTTTCATTGACAGTGCAATTTCGTTTGCTTTGTCCTGCGTAGAGAAATAGCGAATAAGCAACGTGTTGTTCGCTTTCATCTGCGTCGCCAGCGCATCGGTAACCGGGACGAGTACCGAGCAGCCCGTTCTCAGACATACTGTCATTGGATGGGTTTGTTCATAATCACCCACTTTAAACGCTATCCCTGCAGGCAGATACACGCCCAATGGAAAAATGACCCTCAACATAACCTGATCGGTATTCTCAGGCGAGCTCAATACCGCAGTGTATCTCACCTGATTCGTCTCGCTTTCCAGTTGCTGCGTGGCCACACAGCCATTTTCACAGACCACTGTCCAGTCCTGCTTTTGCACGCGACTTTGTGCTGAAACGTCAGCAACGCCGACCATCATAGAGAAAACCACCAGGCACACTTTTCCAATTTGCGTTCGCCACATTATTCTTTTTCCTTTTTTAAACATCACATTGGGTGACCACACACTTTTTATAACACCAAAAACAAAATAAGCCGAACAAATGCCGGCTTATTTTATTTTTTGGAAAAGCGTGAGCAGATTAGCCTCTGCGACGTAGTCTCATCAGTGCCAGCATAGCCAGGCCAAACATGGCAAACGTGGCAGGCTCATCAACATCCGTGGTTGGATCAGGCAGTGCTACACCACCAACACCGGCGAAACCAAAAATGTAGGTCGGCGCAAGCGCTCCTGTGCTATCAATATAACCATCCTGATCGACATCACTTCCTGACCAGCCAAAGGAGTATGCCTCAGCACCTACTTCGCCCAGAGCTGCCAGCGCGGCTGTCTTACCAATTGCACCACCGTAGAAAATTTCAAACTGGAACGAGTCACCGGCAGCCAGCGCACCAAAGTCAAAGTCAAAGTTAGCACCGTGATCCGCCGGACCTGAGGCTTCGAAGTCGCCGCTTGAGCCCGAAACAATCGTCCCGCACGAGGAGAACGGATTAGAACTACAGAATCCATCATCTGTCGCTGCAGTAATGGCAGTGGCCGCCGCCGTTCCGCCAATGGTGACATACTCATCGAATGGTGTTGGTGACGTATCCCAGTCAAATGTTCTGCGGTACAGCAGGTTGGCAATATCCGTATTTGACGTGTTTTCGATAGTAACCAGCACCCGGAACAGGTTGTCGGTTTCTGCAGCGAGGGCAAATGCGTGGGTAATCTGCATGCTTGCAGTCGATACGACTGAAGTTGCTGTCGTTGCTGACGATACAAAACTGATCAACGACAGGCCCGCAGTCCCGCTATAGTTATTGGCAAAGCCGGTTTCTGACGTGCCGCCAATAGCAACCCCCCAGCCTTCACACACACAACCGTGATACGTTGACTCGTACTGCGTACCAGTATCGTCAATATACCGCAAACCTGTGCCAACCGTGCCATAGATATCAGCGACACCACCCGATACATTTAGCTGACCAAGGTCATCCACACCCAAGGCAATATTGCCGTCCGTGATAATTGCTCCAGCGCTTGCCGAACCGGCGCACACCATAAGGCCTACGGCGCCAATAAATTTCGCAAATTTAGATTTCATTGTTATCTCCTGTCCCATCGGAATTCACTACTGCAAAAACAAAACTGGTTAGTTTTCACACAATGCACAAATCGCGCCTTTTTTTATTTTTCATTAATTAACAATGAGTTAGAAATTTAACATTACAGTGATGTAATGCTTGTGTAAAAAACTCTGACAGGGGTGACTGTGCATTTTTCCGATGACACGCAGGCGCATGATGAGAAGGATCACGCGGGCGTTATCCTAAAGCATAATTTTTATCACCCCCTATGGCGCATAAAAATAGGTTATACTGCGCACTTTTCAGTGACGCGCGCTTTTCAGTGAAGTAATTATTATGTCTGAACAATTTCCTGCCTGCCCCGTGTGTGGCTCAGAATTCGCTTATCCCGACAGGAACCTGCTGGTTTGCCCTGAGTGTGCGCACGAATGGGATCCAAATGCCGCCGATGATGACAAACCCGTAATTCAAGATGCGAACGGTAATCCGCTGGCGGAAGGGGATAAAGTCACGCTGGCCAAAGATCTTAAAGTAAAAGGCTCTTCCATGATCCTTAAAGTCGGTACCAAAGCGGTCATCAAGCGCTTTATCGACGGCGACCATGATATTGACTGCAAGGTGGATGGTGCAGGCGATATGTTACTGAAGTCAGAGAAGGTTAAGAAGGCAAACTAAGAAGCGTGGTTTATTTTCGTAAAAAAGGCAGGAATTATGAAGTGACCCCCAATAGTTGGACATTCCAATTACTGGGGGTCTTTTTATGTCCAAATACAATAGAGCGTTTAAGTTAAAGCTCGCCAAACTCGCTCAAACTCTATCTTCCGGGGAG